>JAWWOJ010000420.1:0-3657 GCA_033851885.1 Frankiales bacterium
CTGCGACTGCACGCCGAACGCGTCGAGGTGGCGCAGCGCGAAGCGCGGCTGCGCGAGCGGTTCTCCTCGGCGCACCCGAAGGTGCCGGTGGTCGAGGTGGGCGCCCTGCCAGGCGACGTGCACGACCTGGACGGGCTGCGGGCCGTCGGTGCGGAGTTGGCTTCTTAGACGGCGTCGGCGGAGCGAGCGCTGGCGAACAGCTGCTTCCACGAGCGGACGTCGGGCCGGCGGCGCAGCAGGGCTCGGCGCTCGCGCTCGGTCATCCCACCCCAGACGCCGAACTCGACGCGGTTGTCCAGAGCGTCGGCCAGGCACTCGGTGCGGACGGGGCAGCCCATGCAGACGGCCTTGGCGCGGTTCTGGGCGGCGCCGGTCACGAAGAGCTCGTCCGGGTTGGTCGTGTTGCACGACGCGAGCGAGGTCCAGTCATGGATGGTCTCAGGGCTGCGCATGTTCAAGGCTGGTCCAAGGTCTGAGGGCGGACGCTGCGTGTGACTTGCCAAACCGTAGAAAGCGGACGGCCATGGGGCAGGACACGAAAGGACCAGTGGCTCCTAGTTCCTTCTGGTCATACGGGGCGGAACGGACATCCCGCCGACGGGGTAGCCCGGGACGTACGCTCGACGGGTGCGGAACCCCCCGGCACTGGTGCGCATCGCGTTCGCCCTGGTGCTCTGCGTGATCGCCGGCGTGTGCGTCGCGGGGCTCGCGTTCCCGCTCATCGGTGGCCTGGGACTGGCCTCCAAGTCCGCCGCCGACCAGCTCAAGCCGGAGAAGCCGCCTGCGCTCGTGCTCCCGCAGGCCACCAAGATCCTGGCCAGGGACGGACACACCGTCCTGGCGACGCTGTTCACGGAGAACCGCGTGGCCGTGAAGCTCTCCCAGGTGCCCCAGGTGGCCCAGGACGCGCTCATCGCCATCGAGGACAGCCGCTTCTACGAGCACCACGGCATCGATGTGAAGGGCACCCTGCGCGCGGTCCTGCACAACTCGAGCTCGGGCTCGACGCAAGGCGGCTCGACCCTGACCCAGCAGTACGTGAAGAACCTGCTCATCGAGACCGCGGACACCGCGGCCGGGCAGAAGGCCGCCGTCCAACGGTCGGTGAAGCGCAAGCTGCAGGAGGCGCGCTACGCGCTCTACCTCGAGCAGCACATGACCAAGCAGCAGATCCTCGAGGGCTACCTCAACATCGCCTACTACGGCAGCGGGGTCTACGGGATCGGTACGGCGGCTCAGCACTACTTCGGCCGGCGGGCCGCGCTGCTCACCGTCGGGCAGGCGGCGATGCTCGCCGGGATGGTCCAGAACCCCAACAGCTACGACCCCAGCAACCACCTCAAGGCGTCGATCACGCGTCGCAACGTCGTCCTCGACCGGATGGTGGCGCTCGGCTACCTGACGGCCACCCAGCGGGCCAAGGCGATCAGCGAGCCCGTCGGGCTGGTCCGCGCTCCCAACTCCCAGTCCGGGTGCGAGGCAGCCCAGACCGCGCCCTTCTTCTGCGACTACCTGCTCCGCTACCTCTGGTACAGCCCAGCCGGTGCCTTCCTCGGGTCGACGAAGCAGGAGCGCCAGGAGAAGCTGCTCTCCGGTGGCCTCACGATTACGACCACCCTCGATCCCGTCGTCCAGGCGGCCGCGGACAAGGCGGTACGTGACAAGGTGCCGCCCGACGACCCCTCCGGCGTCCTCGCGGTCGCCGACACCGTCGAGCCGGGCACGGGGCAGATCAAGGCGATGGCCGTCAACCGCGACTACGGCACCGGCAAGGGCCAGACCAAGGTCAACTTCGCGATCGGCGGCATCCGCGGGTTCCAGGGCGGGTCCACCTTCAAGGCGTTCGTGCTGGCCCGCGCGCTGCAGATGGGCATCTCGCCGTCGCTGACGCTCTACGCGCCCCAGCGCTACTGCCCGAAGGCCTTCGCCTATCCGATACCCGGCGGCGGCTGCGGCCCGTCCAACGCCGGTGACTCGGAGTCGGGCACGTTCAACATGGTCACGGCGACGTGGGCCTCCGTGAACACCTGGTTCATCCAGCTCGAGGAGCGGACAGGGGTCGACGCCCCGGCCGCCCTGGCGGAGTCGCTGGGGGTGCGCGACGTCGACGGGACCTTCGCCGGCGACCACATCCAGCACGTACCGGCCTTCGTGTTCGGGGCGGCCGGGCCGAACGGCTACAGCCCGCTCGCGATGGCAGGTGCGTACGCGACGTTCGCCGCCCACGGCATGTACTGCCCGCCGGACCCGATCCTGTCCATCACGGACAGCCGCGGCGTCAAGCAGCTCGACAAGCAGCTCGACCCGCCGTCGTGCCAGCAGGTGCTCGAGCCCGCCATCGCCGACAAGGTCACCTCGATCCTGCGCGGCGTCGTCGACGGACCGTTGGCTGCCCGCACAGGAGCCGGCGCGTCGATCGGTCGCCCCGTCGCCGGCAAGACCGGGACCACCAACGCGGAGAAGGCGGCCTGGTTCATCGGCTACACGCCCCAGCTGGCCACCGCGGTCTGGATGGGCATGAAGAGCCCGACCTCGATGGCGAGCATCAGCATCAACGGTGCCCCGCGCCGGGCGATCTTCGGCGGCACCATCGCCGCACCGATCTTCGCCGAGCTGATGCGCACGGCGCTCCAGGGCGTCGCGGTCGCACCGATGCCACCGCTTCTCGCCAGCGGGGGCACCGGCACTGCGACGCCTGTGCCCAACGTGGTCGGGCTGCGCACCGCCGACGCGGAGGCGCAGCTGCGCACGGCCGGCTTCCAGGTCAAGATCGCGCCGGCCGTCAATGCCGCACCCGTGCCCGCGGGCTTCATCGCCACCGTGTCACCGGCCGGCCAGGCACCGGCAGGGTCCGTCATCACGATCGCGCCCTCCAACGGCCTGGCACCTGTCGTGACAGCGTCCCCGACCTCGACGCAGAACCCGTCCCCGACGGGCAAGCCCAAGCCGACGCACCAGCCGAAGCCGTCGGCCAGTGCCGCGCCGTCCAAGACCCCTTAGCCGCCGGCGAGTGCCGCTCTGACCGCCGCCGCGACCCGGCCACCCTCGGCGCGACCGGCCACCTTCGGGTTCACGACCTTCATGACCTGACCCATCGCCTGCGCCCCGCCGGCGCCCGACTCGGTGATCGCCTCCGCGACCAGCGCCGACAGCTCGTCGTCGGACAGCTGGGCGGGCAGGTACGCAGCGATCACCCGCTCCTCGGCGAGCTCCCGCGCCGCCCGCTCGGCGGCGCCGCCGCTCGTGAACGCCTCTGCCGCCTCGCGCCGCTTCTTGGCCTCGCGAGCGACGACCTTGAGCTCCTCGTCACCGGTAAGCGCCCGTGCCGACGCCCCCGCGACCTCCTCGTTGCCGATGGCGGTCAGCACCATGCGCAAGGTCGCGCGGACGAGCTCGTCCTGCGCCTTCATCGCGGCAGTGAGATCGGATTGCAGCTGGTCCTTGAGGGCTCCCATGGCCACAAAGGCTAGTGCGGGAGTCCGCTACGCTGGTGCCCAGTTTCATCGGGGTGTGGCGCAGCTTGGTAGCGCGCTACGTTCGGGACGTAGAGGCCGCAGGTTCAAATCCTGTCACCCCGACCAATGTGATGTCTCAGGACATCGGAATGGGCTGGACCTGCAACTCGCAGGTTCGGCCTATTTTTTTGGGGGTCCGGGT
>JAWWOJ010000208.1:0-8863 GCA_033851885.1 Frankiales bacterium
CCCCCCCCCCCCCCCCCCCCCGCGACACCCGACCACCGGAGATCTCGTGTCAGCCACGTTCGTCCCAGCGCCTGTCAACGCAGACCCGCTCAGCTTGCCGGCCCTGGCGGCACACGCGCTGCGCCGGCCCGGGGCGCGACGCTCCCTGTCGGTGCTGTCCGTGGTGCTGTTCCTGGCCGGGATCGCCATGTTCGCCTACCCGGTCGGGACCGATGCGTTCGCCAGGTACCAGCAGAACCGACTCAGCCACGGCTTCGGCAGCAGCCGGCTGCAACTGGCCTACCGCACGCACAGCGTGCCCGTCGGCGGCGCGCTCACCCGCTTGCAGATCCCCCGGATCGGCCTGGACGTCCTTGTCGTGGAGGGCACCACTCCTGGTGCCCTGCGGGCCGGCGCGGGTCACTACGTCGGGTCGCCGCTGCCCGGAGAGGTGGGCAACGTCGGGATCGCCGGGCACCGGACGACGTTCGGGCGCCCGTTCAACCACCTCGACGAGGTCAAGCCCGGGGACGAGGCCATCTTGGAGACGCCGTTCTCACGGTTCACCTACCGCGCCGTCGCGCCGTTCGATGGACATGCCAACCCGTGGGTCGTCACACCGACAGACGTGTCGGTGCTCCGCCAGTCGACGGGACACGAGCTGACCTTCACCACCTGCAACCCGAAAGGCAGTGCCTCCCAACGTATGGTCCTACGCCTGGAGCTCGTGAGCAGCCAGCCGCTTCCTTATCGCTGACGTGACGAGCCCGAACGCAGCGGCGGGCCGACGGTTCCTGCTGATAGCCGGAGTGGTGTTCGCGATAGACGCCACGACGAAGGCGTGGGCGCACCGGTTGCCTGTCGCCGGGGCGCGGTGGGGCGGCTTCGCGCTGCGACTGCAGTACAACCCGGGTGCTGCTTTCGGCTGGGGCCACCACCACGGCGCGCTGTTCGGTCTCGTCACCATGGCCTTCGTCGGTTACTGCAATGTGCTCGCCTGGAGCAGGGTCAGGGCCCAAAGTCCAGCCGGCCTCGTCCCGCTTGCTCTGATGTGCGGTGGCGCCGCCGGCAACCTGCTGGATCGCCTGACCGGGGCGAGCCACGGACCGCTGGGTGGCATGGTCGCGGACTGGCTGCACGTCGCCGGTTACCCATTCGCCTTCAACCTCGCGGACCTGGCTCTGCGCATCGGCGCGGCCGGGCTCACCCTGAGCCTGTGGAGGTCGTCATCTCCTGCGCAGCGGCGGATCCCGGCAGGTACTGCCGATCTGGACCGCTACGACGTCAAACCCGAGCCGTTCTGCGGAAGCAGCACTTCGGCCTGATCGCCGCGGATCCTCGTCTCCAGCCGAGGGAGACGCGCCGGGTCCTGGGCAAGCTGATGGGACAGGACCGTGCCGTTGAGGGCGAAGCTTGCGCGGTGACAGGGGCAGTTCAGACTGGGCTGCGGCTGCTGGAGCGCGAGCAGCAGCACACACCCCTGGTGGGTGCAGACCCCTGAGACTGCCATGGGCCTGCCGTGCTGGTCCGTGGAGAGCACACCATGCACCCCGTGCGCCTCGAAGAGCACGGCCCGCTGTGCCGTGAGCTCGGCGGGTGTGACGATGGCAGTCCAGGCACTGTCAGAAGGCTCCAGGGTGCCGCTCGGCTGGGGTGAGCGGCGCCCGCCGAACCCCACCGCGCCAACCACCACACCAGCCGCCCCGCCGACCGCCGCGGTCAAGCTCCCTACGAGCACAGCCCGACGCGTCGGCCGGTTCCTCGGCTGAGCTGCGGCGGGCTCCCGCCGCTGCTTGAGCTGCCGGGCCAGATCCGCCACGAACGCGGCGTCTGGCTCATCACGGGAGGAAGCCGCCTTCAGCGCGATGGCGGTCCGCAGCACGGCTTGGTCGTCGGCGCTGGCTCGGGCTCGTCGGACGGGCAGACCGGAGGTGATGCGCTCGAGCTGCCGCCTCAGCCGTCGGGTTCGCATCGCGGCCAGTCCTCTCCGACGTCAGACGCGGGAGGGCGCCTCCCACGCACACGATCCTGGCATGTCCCTCCGACCTCCATCAGCGATGCTCCTGCTCCTAGGTGACGACGACGGTGCCATGCATGAACGGGTGGATGGAGCACTGGTAGCTGTAGGTGCCCGGCTTACTGAAGGTGAACGAGTAGCTGGCCTGGCCGCCGGCGAGCACCGCCGACCGAAGCGGCCCACCGACCACGGTGTGCGGCTCCTCATCAAGGTTCGTCCAGGTCACGGCCACTCCCGCGTTCACGCGCAGGATTGCCGGTTGGAACTTGAAGTCCTTGATGTTCACGTGGTTGGCGACCACCGGGACTTTGCTGGCGACAGACCCGCCCCCAGTCGCGGACATGCCTGGCATCGTGGGCATGGTGGGCATCGTCGTCATGGGCGGCGTGCTCGCCCCGGGCGGCATGGTGATGGCGCCGCCGCTGTCGCTGCCGGCGCCGCAGGCGGTCGCGAGCAGCAGCACAGCGGAAGCGCCAAGGACCGCCTTCGCGGTGCGGGGGGACGTCGGACGAGGCATGGCTGACGCAGGCAACAGATGTCCTTTCACGAGCGTCGGCGCCGTGCCGTCGCGATCGTTGATATGTCGGGGAGTTACGGCCGGACATTCCGCGGACTGGTCAGTGCTGGCCTTCGTCAACAAACCCTGACCTTTCGGGTGTAACCAGGGCAGCTATCTCGGGTTGGCACAACCCCACCCCGACGTAGCAGGAGAACACCGATGGCATCGCAAGACTGGCCGGACCCCGAAGACCGCAGCCCGGCGGCGCTCAGCCGTCGCAGGTTCTTGACCCACACCGCCTGGGCCAGCGCGGCTGTCGCGGTCACCCTCTCCGGCGGAGAGGTCGTCAGCAAGGTCATCGGTGGCGGCTCAGCCCACGTCGACTTCACCTTCGCCCAGATCAGCGACAGCCATCTCGGGTTCATCGGCGCCGCGAACCACGACGTCGCCGCATCCTTCAGCCGGGCCATCGCGGCGGTCAACGCGCTACCACGACGACCCGACTTCGTCATTCACACCGGAGACCTGACGCACTTCTCCACGCCGGCGCAGTTCGATCAGGCCAAGCAGATGATGCAGGACCTCAAGACCGGCCGGGTCTTCACCGTCCCCGGCGAGCACGACTCGATCGAGGACGGCGGCAGCCACTATCGCGCCGTGTTCGGGGCGGGCTCCCAAGGAAACGGCTGGTACAGCTTCGACCTCAAGGGCACGCACTTCCTGACCCTGGTCAACACCTTGGAGCTGAACAAGCTCGGTCACCTCGGACCTGACCAGGTCGACTTCGTACGACGTGATCTGCAACGGCTCAAGAGCGACACACCGATCGTCGTGTTCAGCCACATCCCGTTGACCAGCGTCTACAGCCCATGGGGCTGGGGCACCGATGACGCCCTACAGGTCCTCACGATGATGAAGCGGTTCAGCTCGGTCACCTGCATCAACGGCCACATCCACCAGCTGTTCACCAAGACCGAGGGCAATGCCAGCTTCCACAGTGCGCGGGCGACCGCCTACCCGTTGCCAGCACCCGGACAGGGACCCGCGCCGCAGCCCGTGAACCTGCCGGCCGGTCAGCTCGGCAGCGCCCTGGGGATCCGGCAGGTCACACACCACGTCGGCTCGCAGGCTTTGGCCGTGCGCGACACGCCGTTGTCCCGATGAGAGCCGGCTCGGTGGCCATGCGCGGCCTGACCAGCGCCGCGCTGGTGGGCTTCGCGGTCATGCACCTCAAGATCGCGGGCCAGTACCGCGGCATCGGCCGCCACCCCGTGAGCCTGAGTGACCAGTTCTACCTGCAGGCGGCCATCGCATTCCTGCTCGCGGCGGCGCTGTTGGCGCGGCCACGGCGACTGGTGTGGCTCGCGTCGGCGGCCTTCGCCGCAGGTTCGCTCGCTGTCCTGGTCTACAGCCGCTACCGCACCATCCCGGTATACGGCTTCCCCGGCGGCTTCCAGGAAGGCTGGGACGCCGACGAGGCCAAGCCGGTGGCCTGGATCGAGGGCATCGCGCTCGCGTTGTCGCTCGCCGGAGTGCTAAAGGCCACCAGGTCGCCTGAGGCCTCGATCCACCGGTCTGCTTGAGGTGAGCGGCGGGTCGTGACGCACGAATGCCCCACTGCCCAAAGAGAAGGTGGCTTGCGACGGTCACAAACTCAGATCACAGAAGGGCATCCGTTGGATGCGAGTCCAACATGGCGTCACCTCGGTCTTCGATGATCCCAACCTCGGGTCGTGCGCCGGTCGCGAGCTCGCCGAACGGCCGGGCTGCGTGACCTTGTCGCCGAGCATGTTCGCCTCGACCGGCCTGGCGGCCAGTACGCGCTGCTTAAGGTCCTGTCGCTGATCGCGGGCATGGTTGCCGGTGCCGACTCGATCGATGACATGACGTTGCTGCGGGGTCAACAGCGCCTGGCTCGTCCTCGCGGCTAGGGCGTTCAACCTGACCCGCACCGCTGGCCCCCCGGCATCGGCCTTCCACGCCAAGGCCACTACCGGCACGATCCGCACGCAGCTCATCAGCGTCCCCGGCAGCCTCGCCCCGCTCCGCACGCAAGCTCACCCTGCACCGCCGACCAGCTGGCCCTGGCCGACCGCCATGACTCAGCTGGCCCCGGCCACCCGCGAAGGGCCACCCCTCGCCGGCACAACACGTGGAGAACGCCGGACAGCCGGCCACCCAGCCACGCCCCGAGCCCGAGACTCAACCCCCAACGCCGTCACGAATGCTCCGCGGTCCCGCGGTGAATCGAGGCTAAGCCGCGGGCGGTGGGCGTCCCGGCACGACGCCAGCCCGGGCCTCGGGGCTGACCGTCGGCTCCCGCCAGGCACGGATCTTGGCTGGCCGCGGCCGGCTGATCCCCACGTGGGGCTCGGCGCGTCGCAGGCGTTCGGCCAGGCTGCGCACAAAGGCCTGGTCTGGCACCCGCCCGGGTGCCGCGATCAAGTGCAGCGCGATCGCTGCTGCCAACGCCGCGCCTTGCTCTGCGCTGGCCTGGAAGCGGCCGTACGGCCTTCCTTCAGCAACGCGGTCGAGCGCGTGCGTGAAGGCTCGCGTGCTCACGGCGGACGGCCCGTCCCCGTCTCGCCGTCGTGAAGACGCGCGGCCAGCCGCAATGCCCGAAACTGCAAGACCTTCACGTAGTTGGTGGTGACTCCCAGCTCGTGCGCCGTCTCCCGCAGCGATGCGCCTTCCAGGAACCGGAGCTCGAGCACCCGGCGGGCCCGGTCCGGCAAACCGGCCAGCAGCGTCGCGGCAAGCTCGACCTGTTCCGGCCGGGCCGGCTCCAGCGGCGGCGGGGCGGTGTGCTCCCACTCGTTGAGCTCGATGGTGTTGATCTCGCGACCCAGACGGCGCTTCCAGAACGCCGCCAACACGCTCGCTGCCGTCTTCGACAGGTAGCCACGAACCTCGTGGGTCGACACTGTCGGGTCGAGCGGACGCAGCACCGCCAGGAACACCTCGCCGGTGAGGTCCTCGGCATCGCTTCGATTGCCGACCTTGGAGAACATCAGCCGATAGACCCAGCGGACGTTGTCCAGGTACAGGGCGTCCCAGTCCGCGTACACCTCGTCCCTGACCGCGCGCAAGGCACGCTGACGCGGCGCAGGATCGGGACCATTCACATCTACCACTATGCCCCTCGGTTACACGTCAGCTCAGCAGGTCAAGACGGACCCGGAACGACCACGGTCAGCCGTTGTCGACCTTGTCGCCCTTGGCCGAGAGGACATACCAGTCGGCGCCGAACTGGTTGAGCCCTTGACCCTTGGTCTGCTGAGCCCCCTGGTCGGCGACGTAGTAGTACAAGGGGTGGCCGGCGTAGGTGACCTGGTGCGTGCCGTCCGCCCTGGTCGTCTCGGCGATCAGACCACCCGACGCCCCCGATCCGGCCATGGCCGCGCCGGTGCTGAGCAGTGGCGGCCAGACCTGCGCGCACTGATCCGCGCAGCTGCTGCTGCCGCGGTCCTTCTCGAACAAGTACAGCGTCCGGCCAGTGCCGTCGACCAGGATCGCGCCAAGGCTCCCCGCCTTGCCGACCGCCACCGTCGCGGCGACTGCGGGAGCTCCCGCGACGCCAGAACCGTAGGGGGTATCGGGGGCACCGCTCACGGCGGCTGACGGTGCGGCAGCCTGGGAGGAACTGGCGCCGTAGCTGCCTGAGCCGCCACACGCCGCCGACGCAGCCGCGACCGCGACCAAAGAAAAGAAGCGAAACCTGGGGAGAGAAGTGGTGCGCATGACCATGGTGCCTTCCTGAGAGCGACGCGTACGTTGCCGACGGGTGTCGACCCACCCGCTGTCACTCCCTTTGCCGCCCAACGGTTCAGCCCGACCTTGAGGTGATGTAATCGTCCGGCGTACCTACCGGTGTGATAGCGCTGCGAGGCCGCTCGAGCCGGCCCGATCCGAGTCAGCAGGCAGCTGAGGACGTCGTGCGGACGGTCTACGCCGAGCATGGCTCGGCCCTTCTTGCGTATGCCCTGCGGCTCACGCGGGATCGGGGGCAGGCCGAGGACCTGGTGCAGGAGACGGTGCTGCGAGCCTGGCGGCACTCCGAGCAGCTAGCTCGGGACGGCCGGCCGTTGAGGCCATGGCTGTTCACCGTGGTGGCCAACCTGGCCGCCGACCATCGCCGCACCAGACGGGCCCGACCGGTCGAGGTGGCAGCCGACACCTTGGCTGAGCTGCCGGCCGTCGACGAGCTCGACCGGGCCGTCCGCGCCTGGCAGATTGCGGACGCGCTGCGCGGGCTGTCCGCTGAGCACCGCTGCGTGCTGCTGGAGACCTACTACCGAGGCCATTCGGTGAACGAGGCCGCCGCCGTACTGCGCATCCCGGTCGGTACCGTGAAGTCCCGCAGCTACTACGCATTGCGCGCCTTGCGACTGGCCCTTGAGGAACGCGGATGGGACCGATGATCGCGCCCGACCCGATGGCCACGTCATTGGGTGCTTACGCCCTCGGAACGCTTGACGCGTTGGCGCACAAGGAGGTCGCCAATCACCTCGCCGAGTGTGCGTCCTGCAGCGACGAGTTGGGAGTGCTCGCCCGGCTGCCCGACCTTCTGGCCCAGCTCGACGCGACTGACCTGCACTACGTCGAGACCGGGGAGCTCGGACCTCACGATCGGCTGGTCGACCGCACCCTGCTCGCGTTGGCGCAACACCGAAGCCGGGAGCCCGGTCGCGTCCGGTTACTGACCGCCGCAGCAGGCATCGCCCTCCTCACAGCAGCAGCGACCTTCGGGCTTCTGCAGCACAGCCGGTCCAAGGACACCTTCGACCGCACAGTGTCGGCGACGAACGCGGTCTCGGGGATACACGCCGTGCTGCAGCTCAGACGTGAGCCGTGGGGCACCGCGCTACGGCTGTCGCTGAACGGACTGCCGTCCGGAACGCACTGCCACCTCGTGGCGGTGCTGACCGACGGCAAGCCGCAGATCGCCGGGACCTGGCAGAGCACCTACGAGCGCCCGGCCAGCATCAATGCCGCCGCCGATGCCCGCCCCGATCAGCTGGTCAGCGTCGACGTGCTGAACGACCGAGGGGTCCGACTGATCTCCGTGCCCCTCGCGCCCACGCCACGCCGAACACCAACCTGACCTTCGGTCGGAGTTGCCGCTGGCTCAGGGGCCAGCTCCAAAGCCCTCGCTCCGTCTGAAACCCGGGGCCGTATTGGCAGCTGCAAGAACGCGCCTTCCGCGCACCCTCAGCTTATGGAAATCGGAGCTCTGCGATGACTACCAGATCCGGAAACACCCGACGCCAGCATGCCGCCTCGGTGGCCCTCGCGCTGGCCGTCGCAGCGCCACTGGTCGCCCTCACGCCGTCCCGCGCAGCGCACGCCGACGACCGCACGAACGTGGTGGTGGAATGGAACCGGACGCTGCTCGGGCTCGTGCAGACCACAGGCGCCCAACCAGCGACGATCCAAGCGACCCGCGACTTCGCAATCATGAGTGCCGCTGTGCTCGACGCCGTCGACGCCAGCCACCCCAACCGGCCGCAGTACCTGCTCCACCTGGAGGCCAAGCCGGGCTCGTCGGACCAGGCAGCCGGTGCGCAGGCAGCCCACGACGTGCTGGTCGCCATCTTCCCTGCGTTTCGGGACCAGCTCGACCAGCAGCTCGCCAATGACCTCGCCGCTGTCCCGGCCGGCCGGCACCGGTCGCAGGGTGCCGCTGTCGGTGCCCAAGCGGCCAGCCAGCTGCTCCAGCTCCGTGCCTCCGACGGGTCCGCCACGACGCCGCCGGCTTACACGAGCACGGGAGAACCGGGCGACTTCCGACCCACGCCCCCCGCCTTCGCTCCCCCGGTCTTCACCCACTGGAGCGCCGTTCAGCCCTTCGTGCTCCGCGACGCAGACCAGTTCCGGCCGCCGCCGCCGCCCGCGCTGGGCAGCGCCGCCTATGCCGATGCCATCAATGAGGTCCAAGCCCTTGGGCAGGACACGAGCAGCAGCCGCTCCACCGAGCAGACCGCGATCGGGAAGTTCTGGGCTGCGCCGGTCCAGAATTACTGGAACTCGATCGCCGACGACCTGACGGTCGCGAACCGGGACGACATCACGAGATCCGCACAGGCACTCGCGCTGGTCGACCTGGGCTTGGCCGATGCCACCATCGCGATGTACGACGCCAAGTACTTCTACCGGCTGTGGCGACCGATCGACGCCATCCGGCTGGCCGACACTGACGGGAACCCGCAGACGACCGCGAGCCCGGACTGGACACCGCTCGCCACAACGCCGGCCGACCCGTCCTACCCGGGGGCGCACAGCACCCTCAGCGCTGTCGCAGCCACCGTTCTCAGTGCTCTGTACGGCAGCCATGAGTCGGTGCAGGTCACCTCGCCAATCTTGCCAGG
>JAWWOJ010000228.1:0-7243 GCA_033851885.1 Frankiales bacterium
GCTCACCTCGGCATCGCGCACGTGCCGGCCGGACGCGGCATCTTCGGCTCGCTATCCGTCGCCGACAACCTCAGGCTCGGGCTGTACGGCGCCGCCACCGATCGTTCAACAGCCGGCCGGCAGCGGCTCGACGAGATGCTCGAGACGTTCCCGATCCTGGCGGAGAAGCGGTCCCAACCAGCCGCGCAGCTCTCGGGCGGACAGCAACAGCAGCTCGCGATCGCCCGCGCGCTGGTCCAGGCGCCGCGGTTGCTTCTGCTGGATGAGATGTCCATGGGCTTGGCGCCGACCGTCGTCGCCGATCTGTTCGGCATCGTCGGCGGACTACGCGATCGCGGCATCGCGATCATCATGGTCGAGCAGTTCGTCGGCCAAGCCCTCAAGGTCGCCGACAGCGTCCTCGTGCTCGAGCAAGGTCGGGTCGTTGCGGCCGGTAAGCCCAGCGACCTCTCGGACGACGACGTCGCCGCCGCCTACCTCGGCGGGAGCGAAGCTCACAAGGCCGTTCACATCCCGCCGCCCCCTGCCACCGCCCGCGAAACCATCCAGATCGACGTCCCCGGACGCGACATCCGAGACCTCGAGCGCCTTGCCGCCGCCAACGCAACGACCGTATCGACCCTCCTGCAGGGCAGCATCGACATTCTCCTCGCGGAACGCACATGACCGGCCCACCACACCGACCGGTCACCAGCCACGCCCCGCTGTGGTGGGCTGTCGCGGCGACCTGCCTCTCCCTCGTACCCACCGCCACCGTCCTCGCGCTCGCCCAGCCGGCCTCAGCCGCAGTGTCAACCAAGCCAGGCCCCGCGCTGAGCAGGTTCGCCCTCACCACGACGGGAGCCCCGCTGGTCGCCAGCGGAACCATCGCTGCCGGCGGAGGACTGCTGCTGACTGACCAGGGCGCCGCAACCGTGACCGGACGGCTCGACAACAGCCCCAGCACCCAGGCGATGGCCGTTGCCGTCGAACCCGGCCAGACGCTCCGCAGCTTGTCGGCTTCCAACGGCGGCCCGACCGCCCCCGGAGCATCGGCGCAGTACCCAGGAGGCCCGACGACCTCGGCCGACACCACCGTGGGATCGACCGCCGCCACCGCAACCGCGCACACCGCGTCGGCCACCGCACGAGCCGACAGCACGGACCATGCAGCAACAGCCACCGAGACGCTTTCCACCAACACCCAAGGCGATGTGCTCGCGGCCGGGGTCACCAGCAGGTCGGGCGCCGTCACCATCGCTGGGATCATGACGATCGGCAACGTCGTCGGCACCGCAGGCGTGGGATACGACGACAAGGGACATCACGCCGCCGCAGGTGTCTCCGTGACCTCTGCGAGCATTGCCGGACAGCCCGTCAGCATCGACTCGACCGGCGTCCACGCACTCGGAACCGCAGTTCTGCCCGTCCCCGGCGGAGGACTCCCGGCGCCCGTCGCCAGCATCTTGGCCAAGGCCGGAGTCAGCATCTCCTTTCTGCAACCCGTGATGAGCACCACAACCACGAGCGCGCTCGCCGACAGCGGCGCCCTGGTCATCCACGAGACGACGCCCGATCTCACCTCCGGGATCACGACCGTCTCCAGCGCGACCGACATCACTCTCTACCTCGGACGGGCGCAAGCCACCCTCTCCGACGCCGCCACTGGGCCGTCCACGGACGTCATCTCGCCGCCTACCGCGAGCAGCCCCCCACCAACCATGACGTCCGCCCCTCCGGAAGGGATCGGCACCGGCCCCAGCGGACACATGCCGTCCGGCAGCTGGCCCGGGCCCTCCATAGCGCCGGTAGCCTCGCCACGCCGGCTCCTCGGTCACCAGATCGGCGCCGTCACCGCCTTTGCGGCACTCGCGACCTGGCAACTGCTCACGCTCGGCATCGTGACCTTGGCCGCCATCAACGCCCGCCAGCGGCGCATCTCTCCTCAGCTGTGCCCTTGTCCGCCAGCCGCGGTCAGCGGATGACCACGGGACCAGACGTCGCTGTGGACCGACTGCGCTGCGTGCACTGCGGAGCCCGCTACGCACCGGCCCTTGTCAAGCAACGCTGCCCCGTCTGCCGCACCCCCGCACGCGGGGCGACCCACGTCCACCAAACCACCCGGGACACCGACGACCACATGCCGCTCATCGTCGTCCTCGCGACAGTGACGAACCTTCTCGTTCTCGCCATTCTCGCTGCCTACCTCATCGTCTGAGAGAGCGAGAGCGGGCGCACACGCAGCGGGACTGTGACGCGCTCGGGCCCGTGAGCCTTGGGTGGCGTCGAAGAACACTGCGGCCGCAACCCGAGCCGTCGTCGCAGCGGAGTGGTCGTGGTCGATCTGCGCGGACAAGCCCTCGCCGTCGGATAGGACGCAAGCGCATCACGAACCCCGTCCGTACTGACGGACGCCCCGTGTCGGCACCCCACCGAGCGCTCTGCCGGCATGCCGTCGCGGAATTCTGGCGCAAAGTGGCTGGGACTGGAGGCTTGCTCACACCTTCCGGTCCCTGAGCAGGACTCTTTCGGCGGCATGTGTGGCTCCTAGTTTGGTTTCGGCAGGAGCTCGGCTGCTCGCCAGCAGTACCAGGCGACAATAGAGCGAAACGGATGGAAGGGGTCGCCGAGCGGTTCGAGCTCCCGCGCGGTGGGCGTCGGGATGTCCCAGGCCAGCACGAAGCCGTGTCGAACTCCGAGGTCACCGGTGGGCCAGATGTCGAGGCGGCGCAGTTGGAAGATGAGGAACATCACGGTCCAAACGAGCGGGAGTGCGCTAGCGGTACCTCCCGACAAGGGCCGGCCGGGCGCTGCGAGAGAGCCGGATCGCGCGGTGCGTCATCGCACGTAGACGTCCCCGCCGCGCTCCTCCACCGTGCCGAGGCCCAGCGGGAGCACCTTGGTCAGGCCCTTGAACAGGGCCCCGAGCCCAGGGATCTTGGCGAACACGCCCTGCGGTCCCTTCACCATGCGGCCGGTGGTCACGTCGTACTCCGACTGGTGCCACGGGCAGACGAGGCAACCCGCTTCGTTGATCGAGCCGCCGGCCAGGTCGGCTCGGAGGTGCCGGCAGCGGCGCGTGACAGCGAACAGCTGCGCGCCGTTGTCACCCACGGCGTAGCGCCCTGCGCCGAGGACTTTGCCGGGCGTGATCTCGGTGCGGGCAGCGACGCGGGTCTCGTTCATGGGTGCTCCTGGAGTCGTCCACGGGTGCGGGTCAGGGGCAGTCCACCACGCACGCTGAGCCGCTGTCTCGGGGGGTGCATGGGGTGCGATGATGGGGGCATGGCGCGAATGGACCCGTACGAGCTCGCGGACGACGACGACGCCGAGGCCGACAGAACCTCTCATCGTCCAGATCAGGATGGTGTCGCGGCGCTACGCGATGTCGAGGCTGAGACCGGCGACGAGAGCGAGATCAGCAACGACTTCGACATGGATGACCGCGAGGCGCGCGAACTCGGAGTAGACCTCGACAACCGGGACGAGCCGGAGCCCGGCTTCAGCTAGCTGGCCGTAGGTCGAGTCAAGGCGTGCGTCCGGGCGTGTGTCATTGGCTCCGCTGTGCGGGGCAGTTGTGGTGGCAGTTTTCGGCAGGACAGGACCTCACACGACCTTCCTGAACAGGTCCGCTGAGCACGTGCCGCACGTGGAACCCCCCGACACTGGGCGGGACTCCAGCCATCGGTCGAGAGAGTGGCGTACATGCTGAGCGTCGCCATCCGAGCGCTTCGCCGTCCCGCTCGGCACCACTCGTAGCGTTTCGGAGCCGAGGCGCCGGGCGACGATCTCGGTTGTCAGAGCGGAAGCCGACGGTGTGAACTCCGTCAGGAGCCGCAGCAGCGACGGCGCAACCTCCTCTGCGTCAGCAGGTTCCAGCACCCGCGCTCTGACCATCACCGGTGGAGTAAAGCCAGAACGGCACCGGCGGAGCGGAAGACGAGCGCACCAACCTCGTAGGCCCGTGTCGCCGTCGGCGGCTTGGGCCGTGGTGCCAACTTTGTGCCATTCCTCGCCGGACCAGCCCGCGGTGAGCCCTCCTGAACGCGCGAGATGCCCTGCAACCACGCTCACACCGGGCTCGACCGTGCTGCCCTCGCGAGGTAGCCGCCACTCATCATCCCTCCGGGGCAGCTGGTCACTAGCCGTAGCCGTGGGGGTGGGGATGTCCCGTGTTGTGGTCACCGTCCGAACATGGCTCAGAGTAACCATGTCGTCACCTCTTGATGTGACCGAGTCTCGGAGGCACTCGCCCACTCGGGTCCCCCCAGGAGTAGTCCATGCGTCGCACTCTGGTTCTCGCGGGCACCTCGGTTCTCGTCGCCAGCACGCTCGCTTTCAGCTCTCAGGCGGCCCAGCCGGCCGCGCCGGTCTTCCCGGTGGGCACACAGCTGACAGCGGCCTTCCCGTACGGGCTGACCCAGGCGGAGCCGAGCATCAAGGTCGACGACACGGGGAAGCTTTACGTGATGGCCCCCGGGTCGACTCCGATCGGGTGCGAGCTCTGGACGCTGCCGGCAGGCGGACGCAGCGCCACCTTCCACACGCCGCCGGACCTGGGAGTGGGCGGCGGCGACTGCGACCTGGCCCTCACGCCGCCGTCGGCAGGTTCGTCCGTTCAGGGGCTGGCCTACTCGAGCCTGTCGCTGCCCAACATCACCGTCGGTGCCTCGTCCGACGGCGCCCAGACCTTCAGCACGCCCAACCCGCTCGGCAGTGACATCCCGATGACCGATCGGCAGTGGCTCGCCTCGGACGGCAACACCGTCTACATGAGCTACCACCTGGTGCTGAGCAACACCATCGCCGTCGCGGCCTCCACCGACGGCGGCCGGACCTACACCTACCGCGGGAACGCCGTCGACGTCGACCACGTCGCTCAGGCTCTCTACAACAACGAGCTCGGCCCGATCGTCGTGGACACCCACAGCTCGGCCAACCCCAAGCCGCTGTACACCGTGATGGCGGCGCCCTCGACCGCGAACGCCAACCTCGCCTCGGCAGCCGGAACGACGTCGGCCGTCGCGAACGGCATCTACCTGGCGATGTCGCTGGACGGTGGCCGGACCTGGAAGGACACCGACGTCTACGTCGGCGACCCGAACGTCTCCCTCGACCGCATCTTCCCGGCCCTGGCCGTCGACGCCGGCGGCGGCCTGTGGATCGCCTGGTCCGACCTCAACCACGTGTACGTCACCCACAGCCTGACCCGGCCCAAGACGGGCGGACGCCTCACCGACGGGTCGACCTTCCCGACCGACACGTCACTGCTCGGCACCGTCACGACCACGCTGGACCCTGTGCTGGACGCCGCGCTGCCCGAGGCTCCCGGGGCGACCGTGACCTGGGCGGCCCCCGCCCGGGTCGACACCGGCCCGGCGCAGGCCAACATCTACCCCTGGCTGGCCGGCGGCGGCAGCCACCGGGCCGACATGGTCTGGTACGGCGGTACCGGCACCAGCATCGCCGACCCCACCAACCAGTGGAACGCCAAGCTCGCGCAGCTCACCGTCGCCAGCAACGGCAGCCTCGGCATGGTGCAGAGCACCGTGAGCGACCACGTCATCCACACCGGAGAGATCTGCACGACGGGAGTGACCTGCCCAGGCACCTCCAGGACCCTGCTCGACTTCTTCCAGGTCGCGATGTCACCTGACGGCCGCGCGGCCGTCGCTTGGGCCGACGACTCCGTGTCAGCCGGCGTCGCCCAGGTCTACGTCACAGAACAATGCGCCGGCCCGTCGGTGTTCACCAGGACCCTCGCAAGCACGTGCTGACCGGATCATGCCCGCGGTGGAGGCTGTGAGGCCTGACGGGCTCGTCCTTCGAGCAGTGACAGACTCGCGCCGTGGCGCTGCTGCTCGTCTCCGACCTGCACTATGACCTGCGCAAGCTCGACTGGCTGCTTGAGCAGGCGCCCGCCCAGGACGCCGTCGTCATCGCCGGCGACCTCCTCGACATCGCGTCCGCCGTGCCGCTGGACGCCCAGATCACCGTGGTCCTCGAGTACCTCAGCCGGATGGCAGCTCGTACGCACGTCGTCGTCTGCTCGGGCAACCACGACCTCGACGGCCGCGAGAGCGGCGGCGAGAAGACGACGAGCTGGTTGAGGGAGGCCAGGGACTGCGGGGTGCAGGTCGACGGTGACAGTGTCGTCCTCGGTTCCTGGGTGGTGACCTCGTGCGGTTGGTGGGAGGGGCCGGCCACACTCGCCGCGCTGGAGGCGGTCCTGGAGGCTGCTGCCGACCCGCGGCCGGAGCATTGGCTGTGGGTGTGGCACGGACCGCCCGAAGGGCCGCTGTCGTGGACCGGTGCGAAGTCGTTCGGTGACCCCGAGCTGCCGAGGCTGCTCGCCACCCACCGTCCCGACATCGTGCTGTGCGGCCACATCCACCAGGCACCGTTCGTCGCCCACGGCGGCTGGTGCACCCGCCAAGGGGACACCTGGCTGTTCAACGCCGGTCACCAGCGCGGGCCGGTGCCGGCGAGCGTCCGTCTCGACCTGGCGGCCGGTCGCGCGAGTTGGTGGTCCTACGACCGGGCCGACGAGGTCGAGCTCGTCGGTCAGTAGTCGGGGGCGCGGTCCGAGCCCGGCTCGATGTCGACCGGAGGGCGGCTCGACAGTCGGGCCAGGACGCTGTCCACCATGCCGAGATGCCCGGCGCTGTCGCCGTACTGCGCCCGTACGTCGCTGAGGTAGGCCGTCAGCCGGTGCAGCCTCCCGGCCAGCTGTCGCGCGAGCTCCAGCCCCAGCACCGGGTGCTCGGCGAAGAAGGCCACGGGATCGCCGATCACGCGGACCGTGGTGGGTGTCGTGGCCACGACATCGGCCGAACGCGGCACCCGGAGCAGCGCGCCGATCTCGCCGACGAACGCGCCGGGCACGTCGAGGACGGACAGGGTCTGCCCCCCGGACTCCACTCGCAGCGATCCCTCGACCAGCACGACGATGGTCTGCGTGGTGTCGGCTGCGTCGAAGAGCTGCTCCCCGGCCACCAGCGCGCGCATCGGCAGTCCCTCGGTGAGCACCAGGACGTCCGGACCGGTGGGCATGGCAGGAGGGTAGACCGGTCCCGTCAGCCCTGGCCGTCGAGCGACGAGAGCTCACGCGTGGCGGCCCTGAGACGCTCGGCCAGCCCGCGCGCGATCGCCCGGTACATCTCCAGGCCGGTCGCCGGGTCGGCACTGATGGCATCTTCGAGCGCCGCTGCTGTGAGGACGTAGCAGAGGGTCGGCTGGTCGGCGACGATGGTCATCGAGCGAC
>JAWWOJ010000267.1:0-22516 GCA_033851885.1 Frankiales bacterium
CCGGAGGGAGCCTCCCGCAACAAGGCGTTGGGGGCCTACGCGGCCACGGGCGCCGCAGGCTTCTCACTCGGCCTCGTGATCGGCGGCCTGCTGTCCGAACTCGGGTGGCGATACGTGTTCCTCGTTCCGACCCCGATCACCGCCGTGCTGATTGTCGCCGGCGTCCGCGTTCTCAACGTTGCCAACGAGCCCTCCTTGACGCACCGGCACTATGACCTGCTCGGCGCGCTCACCGTGACCGGATCAATGCTTGCCCTGGTCTTCTCGGTGGTTCAGGCACCGTCCTACGGCTGGCTGGATGCGCGGACCCTGGGGGGCCTGGCGCTCAGCGCAATCCTGATCGTCGCGTTCACCGTCGTTGAACGTCGATCTCCGCATCCGCTCGTTCGGCTCGGAATCTTCCAGATCCGGACGCTGGTCTCCGCAGACATCGCAGCGATGTTGTTCTTCGGCTCCTACCTGGGATTCCAGTTCCTCGCGACCCTGTACGTGCAAGATGTCGCGGGCTGGTCCCCCATTGGCGCCTCATTGGCGTTCCTGCCCTCCGGACTGTTCCTGCCCATCCTCGGGAGCCAGGCCGAGCGAATCATCGGCCGCTTCGGCACGACGCGGCTCATCGCCGCGGGGCTGGTCGCCTTCGCGATCGGATACGCGCTGTTCCTGCGCGAGGACTCAAGCCACCTCGGCTATGCGTCGATGCTGCTGCCCTCGATGCTGGTGCTCGGCCTGGGCTGGGGACTTGGCTTCCCAGCGCTGAACGTGCAGGCGACGTCGGGCGTCGCGGACCACGAGCAGGGCCTCGCCGCGGGCCTGTTCAACACCAGCTTCCAGATCGGCGGTGCCGTCGTGATCGCGGTGGTCAGCGCCGTCATCAGCAGCCACACCATCGGTGCGGCGAGCGGCGTCCTCGGCGCCATCCGGCCCACGCTCGCCATCCTGATCGCCCTCGCCGTCGCCGGCGCGGTGAGCTTGTTCGTGCTTCCGCGCACGGCCACTCGGTGAGCTGGTGCTCAGTCGCCCTGCGACATCTCGGCCCTCGCGGCTGCGCCGATATCGGCGCCGGTCATCGCAGTCCCCGCGATCCCCCACCCGCCGTCGGGCGATTCCGTCAGCAACACCCAGGCCCGCTCCGCGAGGCTCGGATCCATAGCGGCGGCCGCGACGATGTCGGTCAACTCCCGCACCACACCGAGCTGCTTGTCGCGGGTCAGCACGCCGGTCGGCGTCAGCACCTGGACACGGACACGATTGTGGTCGCCGTCGACGTTCGCGATCGCCTCCGCCGGCAGGTCATGGATGAAGGCGGCAGTGTTCGCACGGAACAGCGCCAGGTCCGGCACCTGCTCCCAGCGCATGACCGCAGCAGCGAGATCGCGAGCCAGCGCCGACTTGTCGGCGAAGGTCCCAGCAGCGGCGTACACGTCGATCATCGGCATGGGGGTGACTCCCGTCGTGGCTCAGCGGAGGTGGCGTCGCGGCGGCTGCTGCGGTCCTCGCCGGACACCCACACTAGACAGCAGACGAACCTGTCTGTCTAGACCCGCGGACCCGCCTCCCGCAACGCATCGCAGCCGCCATTGCATTGTCAGATCTATATAGATGGGACTATGCTTATCGTGTGACTGAGCGCAACGAGGCTTTGGGGCAGGCTCTGCAAGCGTTGGCGGCGAGCTCGATCCGGAAGCGGAATCGGATTCTGAGCCTGACTGCCGCCGCGACGCTTGCCACTCTCGAACGGACCGGACCACGCCGGTTGACCGACCTGGCAGTCAATGAGGAGATCGCACAGCCGTCGATGACGATCCTGGTCAATCAGCTGGTGGACAGGGGGCTCGCCGAGCGTTGCCGCGACGCCGCCGATGCACGCGTGGTGCTGGTGGCGATCACCCCGGCCGGCCGTGACTACCTCCGCAGCATGCGTCGCGCCGGCGCCACGGACCTGACGGCCTTGATTGACAAACTTCCGGATGACGACGCAGCCGCCCTGCATGGGGCGCTGCCGGCACTTCACCTCCTCGTCGAGATGATGGCCGAAGGTCCGAGGTAGTTGCGATGGCTCATGACGCGTCCCCCGCAGCAGAGCGCGACAACGACACCGGGAGTCGTCACCCGCGTCGGGTCATCGTTGTCGGAGTCGACGGTTCCTCGACGAGTTGGGACGCGTTCGCCTGGGCGGCCGGGGCCGCGGCCCGCGGCAACAGTGGGCTCGTGGTCGTGCACGTCGTACCACTGGGCGACCCGGCTGCAGCCTTCGGCGTCCCCGTCGACCACGCAGGCGTCGAGACGGCGCGGCAAGAGCTCGCCCAGGAACTGCAGACCGAGGCCGAACGCCTAGCCCACGAGCTGGGCGTGGACGTCAGCTTTGTGATCGAACGCGGCGATGTCTCCCGAGCTGTCACCAACGTGGCGAAGGAGCTGAACGCCGAGCTCGTCGTAGTCGGCCGCTCAGCCAAGGCGATGCACCACATCGCCGGCTCGCTCAGCCACCGGCTGACCTCCCGCAACGACGCACCCGTCGTTGTGGTCGTCCCCTGACAACGGCAGAGAGAATCTCGTGAACCACGCCTCCCCGAGCCCTCACCCGTTCAAGCAGCCGAAGGCAGTGTGGGCGGTCGCCTTCGCGTGCGTCATCTCATTCATGGGCATCGGCCTGGTCGACCCGATCCTGCCGTCGCTGGCAGGATCGCTGCACGCGAGCCCGAGCCAGGTCGAGCTGCTGTTCACCAGCTACCTGGTGGTCACCGCGGTGATGATGCTGATCACCGGCTGGGTGTCGAGCCGCATCGGCGCCAAACGCACGATGATCGTCGGACTGCTTCTCATCGTTGTCTTCGCAGCGCTCGCCGGCACCGCGGGCAGTATCACCGGCATCATCTACTTTCGTGCGGGCTGGGGCCTGGGCAATGCGCTGTTCATTGCCACCTCGCTCGCCATGATCGTGGCGTCGGCCAGCGGCGGCTTTGCGGGCGCGATCGTCCTGTACGAGACGGCGCTCGGCGTCGGCATCGCCGGCGGACCGCTGCTCGGCGGGCTGCTCGGCAACATCAGCTGGCGCGGCCCGTTCTTCGGCGTCGCCGTGCTGATGGCCATCTCGCTGATCGCGACAACCCTGATGCTGCCCGCCACACCGAGCCCCCGCAGGCGCGAGAGCATCACCGAACCGATCAAGGCACTGCGGCACCGCAGCCTCGCCACCACCTGCATCGTCGGCCTGCTCTACAACTGGGGCTTCTTCACTCTGCTCGGCTACTCCCCGTTCCTGATGCACCTGTCACCGCTACGGCTGGGTGCCGTGTTCTTCGGATGGGGCGTGCTCGTCGCGATCTTCGCCGTATTCGGCGCGCCGTGGCTCAAGGCCCGGTTCGGCACCCCGCGCAGCCTCTACGGCAACTTCGTCCTCCTCGCCGCCGACCTCGCCGTCATCGGCAGCTGGCCGCACGACGTGGCACTCGTGATCACCGCCGTGATCGTCGCCGGCGCGTTCCTTGGCGTGAACAACACACTCGTCACCACCGCGGTCATGAGCATCGCACCGGTCGAGCGCCCCGTCGCCTCCGCCACCTACGGGTTCGTGCGCTTCATCGGCGGTGGCCTCGCGCCGTATGCGGCGGCCAAGCTGGCCGAGAACCTCGACGTCCGCGTCCCGTTCCTCATCGGCGCGGCAACCGTGCTGCTCGCCGCCGCCGTCCTCAGCACCGTGCACGGGGCGCTCGACGCGGCCGACCGAGGCGAGCTGGCTCAACCCGAACTGAATGAGCTCGACCGCTTCGAGCGCGAGGAAGCGGTTCAGGTCGCCGCCGGTCTCGGCAACGTCGAGTAGCTGCGAGCGGCGCGGGTGCGATTCAGGGCTGGAACCGATAGCCCATGCCGGGTTCGGTGAGCAGGTGCTTGGGGCGCGCGGGGTCGGGTTCGAGTTTCTTGCGAAGTTGTGCCATGTAGATGCGCAGGTAGCTGGGGTCGGTGTGGTCCGGCTGGCCGCGAAGCGCGATGAGCAGCTGTCGGCTGGTGATGAGCTTCTCGGGGTTGTGCAGCAGGAGTTCGAGCAGGTGCCATTCGGTCCTGGTCAGGTGGACCGGTTCGCCGGCGTGGAGGACCTGCTTGCTGTCCAGGTCGACGGTCACGTCGGCGAAGGCCACCACCTTGCGTCGCCCGGCACCAGGTGAGCCGCGTCGGGTGGCGGCGCGAAGCCGGGCGAGGAGTTCGTTCATGTCGAACGGCTTGGTGACATAGTCGTCGGCTCCGAGATCGAGCGCGGCGACCTTGTCGTTGCTGCCGACCCGCGCGGACAGCACCAGGATCGGCACCTGCGACCCGGTTCGGATGGCTCGGATCACGTCGAGGCCGTCGATGTCGGGGAGCCCGAGGTCGAGCACAACCACCGCAGGTTCATGCAATCCGAACTTGTTGAGGGCGCTGGTCCCGTCCTCAGCGGTGATCACCTGGTAGCCGCGGGCCGTGAGGTTGAGGTGCAGGGCGCGCAGCATGGACGGTTCGTCGTCGACGACGAGGACCTCTGTCATACCGGGCTGCTCTCATCGGGTTGGGCGGTGGGGACCTGGACGACCATCGTCAGCCCACCCCCGGGCGTGTCCTCCATGGTCAGCACACCGGACATGGCTTCGGTGAAGCCGCGGGCAATGGCCAGCCCGAGACCGACCCCGGCGTCGTCGCTGCTGGCGTGGTCGTGGAGGCGTTGGAATGGCTCGAAGGCACGGGACTGGCCAACCTGCGGGATCCCCGGTCCGCGGTCGATGACGCGAAGCTCGACGACCCCGCCGTGGCTGCTTCCCGCGACGCGAACAGCCACGTTCGGCGGGGAGTGGCGCACGGCGTTCTGCACAAGGTTGGCGATGACGCGCTCGAGCAGCCCTGGATCGGCAAGCACCTCGGGGAGGTCGGGGGGCACGTGCAGGTCGAGGTGGCTGTCAGCCGCAACATGGGCGAGAGCCTGACTGACGATGTCGTCGAGTGCGACAGCGCGGGGGAACACGGAGAGCACCCCCGCCTGGAGCCGGGACAGGTCGAGCAGGTTGGTGACGAGCTCGGTGAGCCGGTCAAGAGCGGCACCCGCACTACTGAGCAATTCGTCCCTGTCGTCCGCGGACCAGGTGACGTGGGCGTCAGCCAAGCCGGAGATAGCGGCCTTGGCGACGGCCAGTGGGGTGCGGAGGTCGTGGCTGACAGCATTCAACAGCGCGGTGCGCATCCGGTCGGCCTCGGCCAAGGGAGCGGCGGCCTGTGCTGCCTGCATGAGCTGGCGCTGCTGGTAGGCGACGGCAGCCTGGGCGGCGAAGGCGGAGAGCACTCTGCGGTCCTCGGGGGGCAGCGATCGTCCGGTGAGGGCGAGCGTGAGGTCGTCACCGAGCGGTACCTCGGTGTCGGCCGTCTCAGGTTGGGTGCACGGGCTGCTGCCGGTGGTCGCGACGACACTCCATCGGCCTCGGGCGGCGGCGCCGCTGCTAGCGGGTGCGGTGGTGTCGCGGCGGAGCAGGGTGACGTTCGTGACGGCGAAGGTCTCCCGCACCCTTTCGAGCAAGGCGGGAAGCGCCGTTTCGCCGCGAAGCAGACTGCCGGCGAGGGTGGACAGGGTCTCGGCCTCGGCGCTGGACCGGGCTGCCTGGCTGCTGCGGGAGGCAGCGAGGTCGACGACGCGACTGACCAGGACGGCGATGAGCACGAACACCGCAAGCGACAAGGCGTTCTCCGGCTCGCTGATGGTGAAGGTGTGAACCGGAGGAACGAAGTAGTAGTTGAGCAGCAGGCTGGCCACGACCGCAGCGGCCAGCGCGGGCCAGAAACCTCCAACGAGGCAGACCACGACCACCGCGAGCAGGTAGAGCAGCAGGTCCGTGCCGATGGTGAGGTCGTGCCGGGTGGCCGTGCCCAGCAGCGTCAGGCCGGTCAGCAGCACCGTTGCGGTGAGCGCGCCGAAGAGGCGACGTCGACGGTTGAGTCCGCTGGTCAGCGCCGGAAGCGAGCGTCCCTTTCCGGCGTAGTCGTGGCTGACGACGTGCACGTCGATGGGGCCGGAGTTCCGGACGGTGGTCGCGCCGGTGCCGGGTCCGACGAGGTAGCGGCGTCGGCGGCTCGCGCCGATCACGATCTGGGTCGCGTTGTTGGCTCGGGCGAACTCGAGGAGGGCGGCGGAGACGTTGTCGCCTACCAGGGAGTGGTAGGACCCGCCCAGCGACTCGACCAGCAGCCGCTGGCTCGTGAGGGTGGCGGGGCTGGCACCGGACAGGCCGTCGCTGCGGGCAACGTGGACGGCGAGCAGGTCGCCGCCGGCGGCGCGGGCGGCGATCCGGGCTGCCCGGCGGATGAGGGTGTCCCCTTCGAGCCCGCCGGTGAGGGCGACGACGACGCGTTCTCGCGTCTCCCACGTGTCGGCGATGCCGTGCTGCGCGCGATACCTCTGGAGCCCCTCTTCGACGCTGTCGGCCAGCCACAGCAGGGCGAGCTCGCGCAGTGCGGTGAGGTTGCCGACGCGGAAGTAGTTGCCGAGTGCGGCGTCGACCTTCTCCGGGGCGTAGATGTTGCCGTGAGCCATCCGACGGCGCAGGGCTTCGGGAGTCATGTCGACGAGCTCGACCTGGTCGGCGGCGCGGACCACGGAGTCCGGGACCGTCTCTCGCTGCGGCACGCCGGTGATCTGCTCGACGACGTCGTTGAGGCTGTCGAGGTGCTGGACGTTGACGGTGCTGATGACATCGATGCCGGCTTCGAGCAGCGCCTCGACGTCCTGCCAGCGCTTGCCATGGGTCGTGCCTGGAACGTTGGTGTGGGCGAGCTCGTCGATCAGCGCCACGTCGGGGGCTCGTCGCAGCACCGCGTCGAGGTCCAGCTCGGTGAAGCTGGCCCCGCGGTGTTGAAGGGTGCGCCGCGGGACCTGCTCGAGGCCGTCCACCTTGGCCGCGGTGTGCGGGCGGCCGTGGGTTTCGATGTAGCCGATCACGACGTCGGTGCCGCGATCGGCGCGGCGATGGCCCTCGTCGAGCATCGCGTACGTCTTCCCGACCCCGGGCGCGGCGCCGAGGTAGACGCGGAGCACTCCTCGGGACACGTGCTGATCCTGCTCTAGTGGCCGCGGTACGGGTATCGGTGGTCGAGGTCGAGGTCGAGGTCGAGCACGTTGACTGCGGGTTCGCCGAGGAACCCGAGGCCGCGGCCGGTGGTGTGCTTCGCCACCAACCTGCGGACCTGCTCATCGGTGATGCCGCGTGCCCTGGCGACGCGGGGGACCTGGAGGGCTGCATAGTCGGGGCTGATCTGAGGGTCGAGCCCTGAGCCGCTAGCCGTGACAGCGTCCGCCGGCACCGCGGGTGTGCCGTGCAGGCTGCCGCGAATCGCGACGAGCTGTCCGCGGGAGTAGTCGTCGCCGAAGACTCCGCACGCGACGGTGACTCCTTGGTAGGTGCGCAGGAACGGCGTCGCGGGGCAGGCTTGGTTGACACTCACGACGCGCGTGACCGTTCCTGCGTACCCAGGCCCGGCGTGGAAGACGGCGAGGACGGCGCCGACCCCACTGGGGGTGCAGTAGGGGCGGGCGCCGCTGACGCCCTCGAGCTCCCCGACGGCCTTGCTGCGAGAGCACACCAGCGTGAGCAGGTGCTGGGTGCCGCTGTCGTCCTTGGTCTTCGGGTCGGGCAGCACGTCGACGATGCTCTCCGGACCAAGGTTGCTGGCGCTGGAGGCCGTCGGATCGTAGCCGGCGCCGGCGGCCGAGGGTCGGCTCTGGAAGTACTGCCGGAGCGGGTTGCCGTCCTTGTCGGTGAAGCTCTGCCCGATCAGCGTCGAACCGATCAGCGTGCCGTCGGCGTTGTAGACCAGCGACCCGTTGGCGCGGTCCTTCAGGCCCGGAATCTGCGCGACGGCGGTGACGGCCAGGGGGTAGGCGACGCCGGTGATGACGGTCATCACCAGGAGCAGTCGCAGGGCGGCGGAGTACTGCCGGACGGTGGCGCGCATGTCAGCCGATCCCGGGGACGGAGGAGATGAGCAGGTCGATGAGCTTGATGCCGGCGAACGGCGCGATCAGGCCACCTAGCCCGTAGACGATGATGTTGCGGCGGAGCATGGCGCTGGCTGAGCTCGGGACGTAACGGACTCCCCGCAGCGCCAGGGGGATCAGCGCGACGATGATGAGCGCGTTGAAGATGACGGCCGACAGGATCGCGCTCTGCGGCGAGTGCAGCCGCATGACGTTGAGGGTGTCCAGGCCCGGATAGACGGCGGCGAACATCGCGGGGACGATCGCGAAGTACTTTGCGACGTCGTTGGCGATCGAGAAGGTCGTCAGCGCCCCGCGGGTGATGAGCAGTTGTTTGCCGATCTCGACGATCTCGATGAGCTTCGTCGGGTTGCTGTCGAGGTCGACCATGTTTCCGGCCTCCTTGGCGGCGGAGGTGCCTGAGTTCATGGCGACCCCGACGTCTGCCTGGGCGAGTGCCGGGGCGTCATTGGTCCCGTCGCCGGTCATCGCGACCAGCTTGCCGCCCTCCTGCTCCTTCTTGATGAGGGCCATCTTCATTTCGGGTGTGGCCTCGGCGAGGAAGTCGTCGACGCCGGCCTCGTCCGCGATCGCGCGCGCGGTCAGCGGGTTGTCACCGGTGATCATGACGGTGCGGATGCCCATCTTTCGCATCTCGTCGAACCGCTCCCGCATGCCGTCTTTGACGACATCCTTGAGGTGGATGACCCCGAGCACAGTGGCCGGCTGACCGTCAGCTCGGGTGGCGACGAGCAAGGGGGTGCCGCCGGCGGCGCTGATGCCGTCGACCACCTGGCCGGTCTCGGCCGGGACGACCCCGCCCGTCTCGAGCACCCAGGCGGTGACGGAGGCGGCGGCACCCTTGCGTACCTGACGACCGTGCAGGTCGACCCCGCTCATCCGGGTCTGTGCAGTGAACGGTACGAACGTCGCCGCGGCGAGCTCTCCGTCGGCGCGCTCACGCAACGCGAAACCCTGCTTGGCCAGGACGACGATGGACCGGCCTTCGGGGGTCTCGTCCGCCAGCGAGGACAGCTGCGCCGTGTCGGCGAGGTCGTCGGGGTTGGTGGAGCCGACCGGCACGAACTCACTCGCCTGCCGGTTGCCCAGGGTGATGGTGCCGGTCTTGTCCAGCAGCAGGGTGTTCACATCGCCTGCGGCTTCGACCGCTCGTCCGCTCATCGCGAGCACGTTGCGCTGCACGAGCCGGTCCATGCCGGCGATGCCGATGGCCGAGAGCAGCGCTCCGATGGTGGTGGGGATCAGGCACACCAGCAGCGACACGAGGACGAGACCGGTGACACCGTGCGCGTTGAGGGCGCTGGTGTCGGGCAGTCCGGGCTGCTGGGACTTGGCGAAGATCGCGAGCGGCTGCAGGGTGGCAGTGGCGAGCAGGAAGATGATGCTCAGGCTGGCCAGCAGGATGTTGAGGGCGATCTCGTTGGGGGTCTTCTGCCGGGATGCGCCCTCGACGAGAGCGATCATCCGGTCGATGAAGCTCTCCCCCGGCTTCTGGGTGATCTGGATGACGACCCGGTCGGACAGGACCTTGGTTCCGCCCGTGACCGAGCTGCGGTCCCCGCCCGACTCGCGGATGACGGGCGCCGACTCGCCGGTGATGGCGGACTCGTCCACCGAGGCGACCCCCTCGACGACGTCCCCGTCGCCGGGGATGACGTCGCCGGCCTCGCAGACGACCCGGTCGCCCTGGGCGAGAAGCGGTGCCGCGACGCGTTCCTCGCCCGTCGCGGTCAGGCGCCGGGCCATCGTGTCGGTCTTGGTGCGGCGCAGCGCCTCCGCCTGCGCCTTCCCGCGGCCCTCGGCGACGGCCTCGGCGAGGTTGGCGAACAGCACTGTGAGCCACAGCCACGCCGCGATGAGGATGGCGAAGGCGGTGTGGTCCCGGACCGCCAGGAAGGTGGTGTAGGCCGAACCGACCTCGACGATGAACATCACGGGGTTCTTGTAGAGGGTGCGGGGGTCGAGCTTGCGCAGGGCTCCGGGCAGGGCCTGGTAGAGCTGGGCGCCGCCGATCCTGCGGACGCTCGACGTGGGCTGTGCCGGTGACAGCATCGACGTGGTCGTGGACATCAGCTCAGCCCTTCCGCGAGCGGACCCAGCGCGAGCGCTGGAAAGTAGGTGAGGGCGACGACGATGACCGTGACGCCGGTGAGGAAGCCCACGAACTGCAGCCGATGGGTCGGCAAGGTCCCGTCGGAGGCGGGTACGGGGTGCTGGCGGGCCAGCGAGCCGGCCAGGCCGAGGACGAAAAGCATCGGCAGGAACCGGCCGAACAGCATGGCCAGGCCGAGGGCGGTGTTGTACCAGGTGGTGTTGACGCTGATGCCAGCGAAGGCACTGCCGTTGTTGTTGCCGGCCGAGGTGAACGCGTAGAGCACCTCGGAGAAGCCGTGCGCGCCGCTGTTGAGCATCGAGGCACGTTCCTTCGCGAACGACATTGCCAAGGCTGTGCCGGTGAGGACGATCGCGGGGGTACTCAGGATGTACAGCGAGGCGAAGGTGACTTCGCGACGGCCGACCTTCTTGCCGAGATACTCCGGTGTGCGACCGACCATGAGGCCGGCGATGAACACCGAGAGGACCGCGAGCACGAGCATCCCGTACAGGCCCGAGCCGGTGCCGCCGGGCGCTACCTCGCCGAGCATCATGTTGAACAGGGTCACGGCGCCGCCGAGGCTGGTGTAGCTGTCATGGAAGCTGTTCACCGCACCCGTTGATGTCGCCGTGGTCGTGCTCGCGAAGATGGCTGAGTCCGGGACGCCGAAGCGGGTCTCCACGCCCTCGGTAGCTGCGCCGACGGCCGTCGGGACGGTCCCGTGGTGGGCGAGTTGGGCACCCACCAGCAGCCCCGTGGTCGTGACGAGCAGCAGCCCCATCACGGCGGCGATGGCGAGGCCCTGACGCTTGTCGTTCACCATCTTCCCGAAGGTGCGGCACAGCGCGAACGGGATGACGATCTCGAGGTAGGTCGCGAGCCAGTTGGTGTAGGTCGTGGGGTTCTCGAACGGGTGGGCACTGTTGGCGTTGAAGAACCCGCCGCCGTTCGTGCCGAGCTGCTTGATGGCCTCCTGGCTGGCGACCGGGCCGCCGGGCAGGGTCTGCGCTCCGCCGGCCAGGCCGGTCGCGGTGCGGTAGGCGTGCAGGTTCTGGATCTCGCCGGAGGCGACGAAGATGACGGCGACCAGGAAGGACAGGGGCAGCAGCAGCCGGAGGGTGCAGCGAGTCAGGTCGACCCAGAAGTTGCCGAGCCGGTCCGTGCGGGACCGGGCGAAGCCGCGGACGAGAGCGATCGCGACAGCGATGCCGACAGCCGCCGACAGGAAGTTCTGTACGGCCAGGCCGAGGAACTGCGCGGTGTAGCCCAGGCCGCTCTCGCCGGAGTAGCTCTGCCAGTTGGTGTTCGTGGTGAAGCTGACGGCGGTGTTGAACGACTGCGCCGGCGGCATCTGCGGTACCGCGTACGGGTGGCCGAAGTGGTGCTGCAGCCGTAGTAGCCCGTAGAGCGCGAGGACGGAGACCCCGCTGAAGGCCAGGACGGAGCGCAGGTAGGTGGCCCAGGTCTGGTCGGCCTCCGGGTCGACACCGACGGTGCGGTAGACGGCCTGCTCGACCCGGGTGTGCGACGGGCTGGTGAAGATCCGGGCCATGTAGTCGCCCAACGGCCGGAAGGACACCGCGACGGCGACGACGATGCTGACGGCGAAGGCGAGCCCTGCGACGGTGGTGGCGCTCATCAGAAGCGCTCCGGGAACAGCAGCGCGACCAGCAGGAAGACCGTGAGCACGACGGCAAGGACGAGACCGACGACGTTCTCCGCACTCACAGCCGCTCGACCCCCTTGGCGATCAGGCCCAGCAGCGCGAAGCTGGCCAGGACCACCACGACGAACACGACATCGGCCACGACGTTCTCCCTGCCCTTGTTCGCCGGCAGCAGCGCCGGCCCCTTCACCTCAGCGCGTCACGAGGCTCGGCAGGCCGATCCATACGGCTTCCTCGCGCGCTTTTCACGACTTCCTCACGGCACCCGCGAACAACGTGGCCAGCGCTTGCTAGAGGCGGCCGGGTTCTGGCTGGAAGCGGTAGCCGGCTCCGGTCTCGGTGAGCAGGTACCTCGGGTGGGAGGGGTCAGGTTCGAGCTTGCGTCGCAGCTGCCCGACGTAGACCCGCAGGTAGTGGCTCTCGTTCTCGTAGGCGTGTCCCCACACCTCGGTGAGCAGCTGCCTGCTGCCGACCATCCGGCCGGCGTGCCGGACGAGGATCTCGAGCAGGTTCCACTCCGTCGGGGTCAGCCGGACCTCCCCGGCCGCGTTGGTCACGCGCCGCGCCGTGAGGTCCACGGTGAACGCGTCGGTCACGACCGCAGGCACGTCGGTCGTAGGCGCGGCCCGGCGGGTGGCCGCGCGCAGCCGAGCCAGCAGCTCGTCCATCCCGAACGGCTTGGTCATGTAGTCGTCCGCGCCGGCGTCCAGTGCGGCGACCTTCTCGGCCTGCGCCTCCCGGGCGGACAGCACGAGCACCGGCACCGAGGTCCAGCCCCGCAGACCCGCGAGCACCTCCAGCCCGTCGAGGTCCGGCAGCCCCAGGTCCAGGACGACCAGGTCCGGCGGGGCACTGCCGGCGATCCGCAGCGCGTCGGTGCCAGTCAGCGCGACGTCGACGTCGTACCCGCGGGCCTTCAGGTTGATCGCGAGGGCGCGGCTCAGGGCCTTGTCGTCATCGACGACCAGAACCCGGGTCACGACGGCAACCGCACGGCCATCGTGAGCCCACCGCCGACGGTGGTGCTCGCCTCGAGTGAGCCGTGCATGGCGTCGAGGAACCCGCGGACGACCACCAGGCCCAGCCCGACTCCCCCTTTGGTGCGGTCGCTGCCAAACGGCGGCAATGCCTCCGCCATCCCCGGGCCGTGATCGATGACACGCAGGCAGCCAGGAACCGCGCTGATCTGCACCACGCCCTCATCATGCTTCAAGGCGTTGTCGACGAGGTTCGCGATGACGCGCTCGAGCAGCCCCGGGTCGGCGAGCACCCGTGGCAGCGTCTCCGGGACGTCGACGCGGACCCGGTCACGCCCGGGCATACCAGCGAGCGCCCTGGCCGTGACCTCGTCCCAGCCGACCTCGGCCAGGCTGACCGACAGGGCACCGGCCTGCAGCCGGGAGGCGTCGAGCAGGTTGCTCACCAGTCCCTGCAGCCGGTCGACCGACGTCTCGATCGTCTCCAGTAGCTCGCTGCTCTCCTCCGGTGACCAGGTGATGTCCTGCTGGCGCAGGGAGGACACCGCCGCCTTCGCCCCCGCGAGTGGGGTACGCAGGTCGTGCCCCACAGCGGCCAGCAGCACGGTACGGAGCCGGTCGACGGCCTCAGCCGTCGCCGCTTGCTCCGCCAGCCGGCGCCCTTCCAGAGCGGTGGCGGCTGCCTCGGCGAACGCGGCCAGGACCCGTCGGTCCGCCGCGAACAGCTCGGGTCCACGCACGACGAGCTCGGCGGATGGACCGGCCGCGACAGTCTGTTCCGGCTCGCCTGCGACGCTGGACCCCACTGTCGCGACGGCGACCGGTTGCCCGTCGACCCGCACGACCATCCGCACCTCGGACGCGGCGAAGGCGGCACGGACCCGCTCGAGCAGCGCAGGCAGCGCCTCCTGGGAGCCGAGGGCGGCGCCGGCCACCGACGACAGCGCTTCCGCCTCGGCCTCGGCGCGGGCCGCCTGCACCGTGCGGCGGGCGGCGAGGTCGACGATGGCGCTGACGCTGACGGCCACGGCCAGATAGGTCCCCAGCACCACGAGGTCCTGGGGTCGGTCGACGGTCAGCTGATGCAAGGGGGCCGTGAAGAAATAGTTCAGCAGCACACCACCCAGGACCGCCGCTGGCGCCGCGGGCCGGAGCCCCCCGACGAGTGCCACGCCCACCACCAGGACCAGCATCAGCAGGACCGGTGTGGCGTAGCCCAGCGAGGTCCGGTTCAGGACCAGGACCGAGGTCGCGGCGGGCAACCCGGCCGCGGCCATGGCCGCGCCCAGCCACTGCCGCCGGGCCGGCAGGCCACGTCCGGTCCGGGTCGTCACGGAAGTCACGGGAGTTACTGTCGCGCAAGACTGATGGCCCGTCAGACCGGCTCGGGTTCGCGGGTCTCCGAGGACCGCAGCTGGTAGGGGACGGAGGTCACCATCACGCCTGGTTTGTAGAGGAGTCGGCCCTTCAGCCGCAGGGCGCTCTGGTTGTGCAGGATCTGCTCCCACCACCGCCCGACGACGTACTCGGGGATGAAGATGGTCACGACGTCGCGGGGGGAATGTCGGCGAACCGTGTCGATGTAGTCGAGCACCGGGCGGGTGATCTCCCGGTACGGCGAGTTGATGACGGTCAGCGCGATGTCGATGCCGCGGGCGTCCCACTCCGCCAGCAGACGCGCAGTCTCCTCCTCGTCCACCGCGACAGTGAGCGCGGTGAGGTCGGAGGGCCGGGTCGCTTTGGCGTAGGCGAGGGCCCTGAGCGCCGGGCTGTGCAGCTTCGAGACCAGCACGATCGCGTGGTTGCGGCTCGGCAGCACGATGCCCCCGACGTCCGGCCTGAGCTCGCTGGCCACCGCGTCGTAGTGCCCGCGGATGGCCCGCATCAGGAAGAAGATGACGATCATCGCGCCGATGGCCAGGTAGGCGCCGGCGAGGAACTTGTAGCGGACCACGATGATCAGGACCAGTCCCGTGACGACAGCCCCCGTGCCGTTGATGGCCTGCGAGCGGCGGATCGTCCTGCGAGCCGAGGAGTCGGAGATCCCGCGAAGCTCCTTGCGCCAGTGCTGGACCATCCCGTACTGCGACAGCGTGAAGCTGGTGAACACCCCGATGATGTAGAGCTGGATGAGCTTCTCGATGTTCGCGTCGAAGCCGATGATCAGCGCCACCGAGATCCCGGCGAGCAGCACAATTCCGTTGCTGAAGGCAAGCCGGTCACCGCGGTTGTGCAGCTGCCGCGGCAGGAAACGATCCCGGGCGAGGATGGACGCGAGCGTCGGGAAGCCGTTGAACGCCGTGTTCGCGGCCAGGATCAGGATCGCGGCCGTCGCGGCCTGGAACGCGTAGAACACCGGCGATCTCCCCCACACGCCTTCGGCCACCTGGCTGATCACCGACGGGTTTCCATTCGGGTAGGCACGGGCGTGGGTGGCCAGCGCCAATGCTGTGACGCCCGAGAACATGCCGATCGCCAGCGCACCCATGATCACCAGCGTGGCCGCGGCGTTCTTGCTCTTCGGCGGCTTGAACGCGGGTACGCCGTTGCTGATCGCCTCCACCCCGGTCAGCGCTGTGCAGCCGCTTGCGAAGGCCCGAAGACACAGCAGCACTGTCAGATAGCCGCCTACCGAGGCGGTGCGCTCCAGATGCAGGTGCGCGCTCGGTGCCTGCGGCACGCCACCGGTCACCGCGTGATAGGCACCGGTCGCGAGCAGCAGGAAGGTCAGTACGACGAACGCGTACGTTGGGAACGCGAATGCCGTCCCGGACTCACGCACCCCCCGCAGATTCACCAGCGCCAGCAGGACCACGAAGCCCACCGCGAGCTCCACTGCATACGACGACAGCGAGGTGAAGGCCGACGTGATGGCCACCACCCCGGAAACGACGGACACCGCGACCGTCATCACGTAGTCGACGAGCAGCGCGGCGGCAGCCGTCAGGGCCGCGGTCTCCCCCAGGTTGTCCTTGCTGACCACATACGCGCCGCCGCCGCTGGGATAGGCGAAGCAGGTCTGCCGGTAGGACGCCACGACGATCGCCAAAAGCAAAGCCACCGCCACGGCGATAGGGGCGGACAGGCCGAGGAACGACGCCGCGCCCGCCGTGCCCAGGACCAGCAGGATCTGCTCCGTGGCGTAGGCGACCGACGAGATGGGGTCCGAGCAGAACACCGGCAGCGCGATCTTCTTCGGCAGCAGCGTCTCACCGAGCCGGTTGCTCGCGATCGCCCTCCCGATGAAGACACGCTTCAGCAGGTCACTGGTTCCGGACACACATCTCCTTGGTGACGCGTAGCAGGGTCACGTGGGCCAGTGGTCCATCAGCGCGGTCCGAGCGGTCTCGACTCCGTCGACGACGACAGCGGCCGTCGTGAACAGGCCTTCGGCCTCCGCCAGCCAGCAGTCCTCGGCCAGGACCACCGGCGCGACCTCGACCGTGCGACAGAAGCGCAGCGTGCCGGGCGAGAAGGTCACGCTCGCGCCGGACGGCAGCCGGATGCTCCCGTAGGCCAAGCCCCACTCGACCGCATGCATCCGACCCAGTCGGCTCGCCAGAGACAGACCGTCCAGACCAGGTCCTGGCGGAACCGGCAGGAGGAACGTGTGCCGGGGATCGACCAGGCTGCTGACGTCGAGACAGCGGCCGGCGGATCCGTGCGTCACCTGCACGAGCAACCGCGACAGAGGCAGTCGTAATCGAGTGCCTGCTGATGCACCTGCCTCACGGGACGTCACGCTGACGCTCCTACGCTCCGGCCGTCACGCCCCTGCGCCTGACGGCATCTCGAGCGCCAGCATGCGCGCGGTCATCGAGCTCTTCGAGCATCCTTACGGAATCTTGACGGTCACCCCGTCGCGCCCTGACGGGATCTTGACGGCGTCCTGACCCTGGCCGATCTGATGGGACTTTTGTTCGAACAGAGATTCGAGTACCGTTGCAGGAGTGTCCGTCGCGCCACTGCACCGGGTCCTCCCGGAGTTACCGGTCCCTGGTTTCCGGGCGCGGGACGACGTCTTCCCGGTGTTGTCCCCGCTCGATGAGCTCTTCCCCTACGGTGGCCTGGCCCGCGGCAGTGTCGTCGCCGTCGATTCCCCCGCACTTGCGCTCGCCGTCGTCGCCGCGGCGAGCGGCGGCGGGGCGTGGTGTGCGGTTGCGGGGCTGCCAGTGCTCGGGCCCGCGGCGGCCGGTGAGATCGGGGTCGACCTGACCCGCCTCGTCGTCGTGCCCGCGCCGGGTGAGGCGTGGGCGACGGTGACCGCGACGTTGCTGGACGGGATCGAGATCGTGCTCGTCGTCGCGCCGAAGCACGCCCGTAGCGCCGAGGTGCGCAAGCTCGCCGGCCGGGTGCGTGAGCGGCGCGGCGTGCTCATCCCGGTCGGTGGCTGGCCTGAGCAGGTCGATCTGCGGCTGCGCATCGAGAGTAGCGAGTGGATCGGGGCCGACGCGGGCTACGGGCGGCTGACCGGGCGGCGCTGCGCGATCAGCGCGAGCGGTCGCGGTGCGGCCGCCCGGGAGCGACGGGTGACGACGTGGCTACCGCTCGGGTCGTGACGCTGTGGTGCCCGGACTGGCCCCTTGTCGCGCTTGAGGTCGACGCGGACGAGCAGGCTGCGGTGCTCGTCGGCGACGAGGTACTCGCCTGCACCGCGACCGCGCGCGCCGACGGCGTACGACGTGGGTTGCGTCGGCGTGAGGCGCAGCGGCGCTGTCCCGCGCTGCGGCTGCTGGACCGCGACGAGTTGCAGGAGGCGCGCGCCTACGAGCCGGTGCTCACCGCGCTCGATGCCGTGAGCCCCTCGGTCGAGGTCGTGCGACCCGGCCTGTGTGTGTTCACGACGAAGGGGCCGTCGCGGTACTTCGGGGGTGACGTGGTCCTCGCCCGACTTTCTGCCGATACGGTGCGCGACGTCATCCCGGCGACCGCGTTCGCGGGCGTCGCGGACGGCCGCTTCGCCGCGCTGCTGGCTGCGCGCACGGCCGATCCCGAGGGCACGGTCATCCCCCCGGGAGGCAGCGCGGCGTTCCTCGCGCCCTTGCCCGTCGCGCTGCTGGACAGGACTGGCGAGCCGGGCCTGGCCGACCTGCTGGTCCGGCTCGGGCTGCGCACGCTCGGCGCGGTGGCGGCGCTGCCGAGCCGAAACGTCGCCTCGCGGTTCGGTGCGCAGGGCACGCTCGCGCATCGGCTCGCACGTGGCTTGGACGAGCTGCCCGTGACCGCACGCGTCGCGCCGCCAGACCTCACCGTGCAGCAGGAGCTGGACCCGCCAGAAGAGACGCTGGAGCCGCTGGCGTTCGTGGCGAAGATGCTCGCCGACACGCTGCAGGCGGAGCTGGCCGTGCGGGGTCTCGGCTGCACGCGCGTGCTTGTCGAGGCACAGACCGAGCATGGCGAGCAACGCGCCCGGCTCTGGCGGCAGGACGGCGCCCTGTCCGCCGCCGCGATCGCGCAGCGGGTGCGGTGGCAGCTCGCCGGCTGGCTCAACGGTGCCGCCTCCGAGCGGCCGACCGGAGGGATCTCGCTGCTGCGGCTGACCCCGGACGAGGTGCACCGCGACAACGGCCGGCAGCTACGGCTGTTCGGCGAGGCGACGGACGCGGACGAGCGGGCGGCCGTCGTGCTCTCGCGGCTGCAGGGGTTGCTCGGGTTCGATGCGGTGCTCGTGCCGGTGCCCGCAGGTGGGCGGGACCCGGCCGACTACACCCGGCTCGTGCCGTGGGGCGAGCCGAAGCCGCCGACCTGGACCGGCGAGCCGCCGTGGCCGGGGCGGCTGCCGGCACCCACCCCGACCGTGCTCTATCCCGAAACGCTGCCGGCCGTTGTCGTCGACGCAAGGGGCGAGCCCGTCTCGCTCGACGCGCAGGGTGCGGTCTCCGCTGCGCCGCAGGGGCTCTCGATCCGTGGTGGCACGCGGCTGCGCATCACGTCGTGGGCCGGGCCGTGGCCGGTGAACGAGCGCTGGTGGGACCGCAGTGAGGCACCGGCCGGCGACAACCAGCTGGCGCGCTTCCAAGTCGTCACCGACGACGGCACAGCACGGCTGCTCATGACGACAGCAACCGGCTGGTGCGTCGAAGGCGCGTACGTATGAGGGACCGTGTGAGGAGCTACCCCCGATGAGCTTCAACAACCCGGCGATGAGCTGGGCCGAGCTTGAGCAACGGCTGTCCGACGGGCGTCCGAGCAACCAGCCGCCGCGCGCCGACGGGGGTGACAGCCCGGCATGGTCACGCAAGCGACAACCCTACGAGGCGCTGCTCACCCGCATCCCCGGCCGCGTGCCCTACGCAGAGTTGCACTGCCACTCCAACTTCAGCTTCCTCGACGGCGCGTCGCATCCGGAGGAGCTCGCCGAGGAGGCCGCGCGGCTCGGGCTCGAAGCCATCGCGCTCACCGATCACGACGGCTTCTACGGCGTCGTGCGGTTCGCCGAGGCCGCGAAAGCCGTGGGGATACCGACGATCTTCGGCGCCGAGCTCGACCTCGCTCTCCCGCACACACGGCAAGGGCCGGCCGACCCTGGTGGCACGCACCTGCTCGTACTCGCACGAGACCCGGAGGGCTACGCGCGGCTCGCACGCGCGATCAGCCTGGGGCAGCGCCGAGGTGAGAAGGGCCGGCCCGCCTATGACCTCGGTCATCTCGCGGACGCGCACGACGGTCACTGGCTCGTCCTCACCGGCTGCCGCAAGGGACTCGTACCCGGATCCCTGCCGCGCGATGAGCTCGGCACGCTCGTCGATGCATTCGGCGCGGACAACGTCGCGGTCGAGCTCTGGGACCACGGCCGGCCCGACGACTCCGAGCGCAACGACTTACTCGCCGCGCTGGCGACGGTGCACGGGCTGCCAACCGTCGCGACCAACAACGTGCACTACGCGACACCCACGCGCTGGAAGCTCGCGACCGCGCTCGCCGCGGTGCGCGCGCGGCGCAGCCTCGACGAGATCGACGGCTGGCTACCGGCAGCACCGGTCGCGCACCTGCGCTCCGGCGCGGAGCAGGCGCAGCGCTTCGCGCGCTGGCCGGGCGCCGTGCAGCGCGCAGCGGAGTTGGGGCTCGCGTGCGCGTTCGACCTCACGCTCGTCGCGCCCCGGCTGCCGAAGTGGGACGTGCCGACGGGCCACACCGAGGCCACGTGGCTGCGCCACCTCACCTGGGAGGGCGCTCTCGCCCGCTACGGGCCACGGCGTCCGGAGAGCGAGAACGCGTACCGGCAGATCGAGAAGGAACTCGACGTCATCGAGCAGCTCGACTTCCCTGGCTACTTCCTCATCGTGCACGACATCGTGGGCTTCTGCGAGCACGTCGACATCCTCTGCCAGGGACGCGGCTCCGCGGCGAACAGCGCGGTCTGTTATGCGCTGGGCATCACCCAGGTCGACTCGGTCGGGCTCGGGCTGCTCTTCGAGCGGTTCCTCTCCCCTTACCGCGACGGGCCGCCCGACATCGACCTCGACATCGAGAGCGACCGGCGCGAGGAGGTCATCCAGTACGTCTACGGCAAGTACGGGCGCGACCACACCGCACAGGTGGCCAACGTCATCAGCTACCGCCCGAAGTCCGCGATCCGCGACATCGGCCGCGCGCTCGGCTATGCGCCCGGCCAGCTCGACGCCTGGACGAAGCAGATCGAGCACTGGGGGCTGCTGCCCGCGGAGGCCGACACCGACACCCCGGACACCCTCGTCACCCTCGCCGGTGAGCTGATGGGGTTCCCCCGCCACCTCGGCATCCACTCCGGTGGCATGGTGATCTGCGACCGGCCGGTGATCGAGGTGTGCCCGGTCGAGTGGGCGCGGATGGAGAACCGCACCGTCCTGCAGTGGGACAAGGACGACTGCGCGGCGACCGGGCTGGTGAAGTTCGACCTGCTCGGGCTCGGGATGCTCTCCGCGATCCACGTCGCGTTCGACCTCATCGAGGAGACCACGGGCGAGCGGCTGCGGCTCGCGACGCTGCCGCAGGAGGACCCGGGCGTCTACGACATGCTCTGCGCCGCCGACACGGTCGGCGTCTTCCAGGTGGAGTCGCGCGCACAGATGGCAACGCTGCCGCGGCTGCGGCCGCGGTGCTTCTCCGACATCGTCGTCGAGGTCGCGATCATCCGGCCCGGCCCGATCCAGGGCGGTTCGGTGCACCCCTACATCCGCCGTCGGCACGGCACCGAGCCCGAGAGCTACCTGCACCCGCTGCTCGAACCCGCGCTGAAGAAGACGCTCGGCGTACCGCTGTTCCAGGAGCAGCTCATGCAGATCGCGATCGACGTCGCGGGCTTCTCCCCCGCAGAGGCTGACCAGCTGCGTGTCGCGATGGGCTCCAAGCGGTCCGCCGAGCGGATGGAGCGGTTGCACGCCCGGCTGATCGAAGGCATGGCCACCAAGGGCATCGACTCCGACATCTCCGAGCAGATCTACGACAAGCTGCTCGCGTTCGCGAACTTCGGCTTCCCCGAATCGCACGCGGTGAGCTTCGCCTACCTCGTCTACGCGAGCGCATGGCTGAAGCTGCGGCACCCGGGACCCTTCCTCGCGGCCTTGCTCAACTCCCAACCGATGGGCTTCTACTCACCACAGTCACTCGTCGCCGACGCACGCCGGCATGGCGTGACCGTGCGCGGACCGGACATCAACTCCTCGCGTCAGATGGCGCACATCGAGACAGACGGTGCCGTGCGGCTCGGGTTGCACTCGGTGCGCAGCATCGGTGACGACCTCGCCGCCGAGCTCGCCGCCGGCATGCCCTACGCCTCGATCGGCGACGTCTCGCACCGGGTCGCGCTCACCGCGCACCAGCTCGAGGCGCTCGCCACAGCGGGAGCCTTCGGGTGCTTCGGGATCCCCCGCAGGTCTGCGCTGTGGACCGCGGGAGCGGCGGCCGGTTCGGGCCCGAACTCACTCGACGGTGTACTGGTCGGCGCGGATGCACCGCACCTGCCCGAGATGACCGACGTCGAGGAGGCCGGCGCGGACCTCTGGGCCATGTCGATGTCACCGACCTTCGACCCGGTCCGGTTCTCCCGGCCCCGACTCGACGCGCTCGGCGTCGTCACCGCCGCCGCGCTGAAGGACGTGGAGACCGGCACCCGCGTGCTCGTCGGCGGTGCGGTCGTGCACCGCCAGCGCCCGGCGACTGCGGGCGGAACGACCTTCGTCAACCTCGAAGACGAGACCGGCTTCGTGAACGTCATCTGCTCACGGACGCTCTGGGAGCGGCACCGACGGATCGCGCGCACCGCCCCGGGACTGTTGATCCGCGGCCGCGTCGAAAACGTGGAAAACGTCGTCAACGTCATTGCCGACAAGATCCAGCCCCTCCCCCTCGCCACCTCCAGCACCTCGCGTGACTTCCGTTGACGGCGCTGCCTTGGTGAGCCCCTGGGAGGCGGACGCGCGGAAGGGCTGCGTCGTCACTGGTCGCCGAGATCGACGAGGTAGTGCCCGAAACGGAGCTCGAAATCAGGCCCAACTTCAGCTGCTCGTCGCCGGAGTCGGGCACCTCGCTCCTGAAGAGAGGGCCAGGCGAAGGCTGTGAGAAAGCCTTTCTGAGTCTCGATGAGATCTTCGGCTTGAGGGAGAGTCCGACGATTGACGAGACGCTTGGCCTCGGCGAGGGCTGCCTTGTCGAAGGAGGCAATCCGACGAGCGAAGGTATCGACGAAGGCGTCCAGTTCGTCGTCGGGTAAGGCGCGATTGATCCAGCCGTACTGCGCCGCAGTCTCGGCGTCAAAGTCGTCGCTCCCGAGGATAATTTCCAATGCCCGG
>JAWWOJ010000320.1:0-5032 GCA_033851885.1 Frankiales bacterium
CAACGAGCGGTCGCGGGCAGCCATCCTGCGGCTGGGCTGCCGGTACGACGGGACGCTCCGCCACCACCGGCTCCGTGCCGACGGCAGCGTCCGCGACTCCGCGTACTTCTCCCTGCTGGGGGCCGAATGGCCGGCTGCCAAGGCCGCCCTGGAGGCCCGCCTGCCGTGACAACGCCGTCGTCCGGTGTCCTCGAGCCTCTCGGGATTTGCCTCTCAGCGTGGTTAGGATGCTTGCCGTGGACAGGAAGCCTCGGCGGGTCACGGTGTGGTACGCCTTGTGGCTGATCGTCTTCGCTGTCGACGCCGGACTGGTCGGCCGGGGCTGGGACCACCGCCTCGGGGCATTCCTCCTGATGCTGTTCTTCGGGTTCCTGATCGTGACCGAGGTCCGCAACCCCGACTGACCCAGCCCGGACACGGGTCGGAAACAGCCAGGCAACGTGGTAGGTCGAGATTGCCCGCGTGGAGGTCGTCGCGCACGGGCACAGGCTGGCCCGCGAGAACGGGCACTGGCTCGTCGACGGCTCCGTCGTCGAGCTCTCCGACCGGCAGTCCGCAGTGCTCAGCGCGCTGATCCAGGCCGGCGGACGGGTCCTCAGCCGCGACGACCTGCTCAAGCAGGCATGGGACACCTCGGTGGCGGACGCGCACGCCGTCGAGATGACGGTGGCGAGGCTGCGCGCGGCGCTCGGGCCGGCGCGGCACGTCGTGCAGACCGTGGTGAAGCGCGGCTATCGGCTGGCCGCGGCAGAGGGCTGAGCGGTCCTTCTCTACAGTCGCGTGCCATGAGCTCACTCGGCGACGACCTGCGCGACTTCATCGACGCGTCCCCCAGCCCGTTCCACGCGGTTGCGGAGCTGGCGCGCCGGCTCGGCGAGGGGGGCTTCACCGAGCTGGACGAGACCGCCCGCTGGCGGCTTCAGCCCGGTGGCCAGCACTACGTGATCCGCGACGGCGGCAGCGTCGTCGCGTTCCGCGTGGGCTCGTCCCCGCTCGCCGACGCCGGCATCGTGGCGGTCGGCACCCACACCGATTCCCCCACCTTCAAGGTCCGTCCCCACCACGACCTGACGCGGGTCGGCTACAAGCTCATCGGGGTCGAGCCGTACGGCGCGGCGCTGGCCCACACCTGGCTCGACCGCGAGCTCACCGTCGCCGGCCGACTGACGCACCCGGACGGCAGCACCACTCTCACGAAGCTCGTCGGGACGACGCTGCGCATCCCGAGCCTCGCCATCCACCTGGACCGGTCGGTCCGCGACGGCCTGACGCTCGACCCGCAGCGGCAGCTCGTGCCGGTCGCGGGGCTCGCGGACGAGCCGGACCTGCTCGAACAGCTCGGCGCACCCGATGCCCTCGGCTGGGACCTCGTGCTCGCGGACACCCAGCCGGCCGCGGCCACCGGGACCGACTGGGTCGCCGCACCCCGGCTCGACAACCTGGGCTCCTGCCATGCCGCGACGCACGCGCTGCTCAACGCCCCGGCCGCGGCGCACACGCAGGTGCTCGTCGCCAACGACCACGAGGAGGTCGGCAGCAACAGCGCCGAGGGCGCGAGCGGCTCGTTCCTCGAGGACGTCCTGCGTCGCCTCACGGCGGCGACGGGTGACACGGACCCGCAGGCCTACCTTCAGGCGATCGCCCGCTCCCGGCTGGTCAGCGCCGACATGGCGCACGCGGTCCACCCCAACTACGCCGACCGGCACGAGCCCTCGCACACCCCGCTGCTGGGCGGCGGTCCGGTCGTCAAGCACAACGCCAACCAGCGCTATGCCACCGATGCCCGGACCGAGGCCTGGTTTGTCGGGCGCGCCGCCGACGTCGGCGTGCCGGTGCAGCACTTCGTCACGCGCGCCGACCTGCCGTGCGGCAGCACCATCGGACCGCTGACCGCGACCCGCATCGGCATCGCGACCGTCGACGTGGGCAACCCGATGCTCGCGATGCACAGCTGCCGCGAGCTGGCGGCTGCCTCCGACGTACCGTTGATGATCAACGCGATGACCGCCTGCCTCAGCTGATGCGGCTGCTGTTGGTCTCGCCGTAGGTGTCGATCAGGTCGCCGGGGGCGATGAAGGCGGTCTCCCCCGGACGCAGCGCGACCTGGTCCCCGGTGACGTGCCGGGTCGAATGTCCCGAGACCACGGTCCAGATGAGCGTCGCGATGGCGGGGTGCACGGCCCACGGGCGGAACGTGCAGGTCTTGCAGATCACCGAGTCGGCACCGGGAAGCCCGCCCTTGTCGTCGCCGACGAAGCGAATCGGTGAGGTGTAGGTCCGCGGATAGGCCTTCGGCACGAACCGGACCACCGAGCCGGCGCGCACCACGGAGCCGGTCAGACCGGTGAACCGCGACACCGAGAATGCCTGGGAGACAAGCGAATAGGGCTGCTGCACCCCTGCCGTCTTGATGCGGCCCGTGACCACGAAGCGGTAGGAGCCGGACGGCACCTGGCCCCCCGCGATCGTCGTGCGGGGGAACGCGTCGTACGCCTCGAACGAGGCCGTCCACGTCCAGCGCTGCTTCCCGCTGCGGTTCTCCGCGAGAGCGGTGACAGCACTGGCCGGCTGGTCGAGGGTGACCTGGACCTCGCCGCTCTGGTCGGCGTAGGTGACCCAGCGGGAGCCGAGACGACGCTGCACCGTGACCGTCGGGTTGTCGGTGAAGGTGTCGCCACCGACCCAATGGAACGTGGCCGCGCCGAAGCGCTGCAAGGACCGCGGCTGCGCCAGCGGCGCCGCGGGGCCGAGCGAGTCGGGGAGCTGGGTGTTCCAGGTGTCGAGGTAGAAGGAGCCCAGCTGCCCGAGGGCGACAGCCTCAGCGTTCTGGCGCTGCTCGTCGGCCGCGACGAGCGCCTGAAGTGGCTCGTCGGGGACAGCCGTGCCGCAGGACAGCGCGGAGGCCATCGACATCAACCGCGTGACCATGTAGTCGGCGGTGTGGGGACCGTAGGCGGTCAGCGCCTTGCGGTAGGAGTCGCGGCTCAGGTACTCGCGGTAGGAGACGGTGTAGCCGTTGTAGTCGCCGGTGTGCCCGAGCCCGACGGACACCGCGTACCCGCAGCGCGCGGGCAGTTCACGTCCCGTGAAGTTGCCCTTCACCTGCGTCACGTCGGTCGGCTCGGAGTTGGCCTGCGCGGCATAGGCAGGGTCGTCCCAGCCATCAGCCGGGTTGTTGATCTCCGCCTCCATGTGCGCGAACGCGGCAGCCGGTACGACGACCCGGGCAGCGCCTGTCCAGTCGCGCGGGTCGGGGCAGCTGATGCCCTTGGCCACGGCGAAGCAGGCCCGCACGGACCGACCTGGCCAGGCGCCGCTGACGGCCGGCTGCGAGCCGACGTCGAAGCCGTTCCACCGGTTGCCCTGCACCCGGTCGGTGCGGGTCTCGAGGGCCTTGATGAGGTCGCTCTGCGGCTCGCACGCGCACGACGCCAGCAGCGTGCTGCCGAGCCGGACGGCCTGCAGCTTGAGGCGGGCGTTCTCCTCGACCGAGCCGAACGACGTCGCATCGTAGTTCGCCGGCACCGGCAGACCGGTCGCCCTCAACGCGTCGTACAAGCCGGCCGCCGGCAGCGACTGCCCAGTGGCGTCGGAGGTGCGCGCGCAGTCCGGCAGCCCGAGGACCGGCGCACCAGGGTTGCCGTCGACCGAGGGGCCGGACCGGCAGTTGGACACCGAGGGATAGGGGTGCGACACCGGGCCAGGCACCCAGTGCGTGAGCATCGCGACCGTCACGTCCGACGACATCCGGACCGACCGCCAGCCCTCGATGACGGCCTCGGCGAGCAGGTGCGCCCCGCGCTCGGCCTGGGCGTACCCGAGGTGGGCCCAGATCGCCGGGACGCCGTCCGAGGTCAGCGGTGCCTTGCCCTTCGGGTAGGCGTGCTCGTAGGGCCCCTCCGCCGAGCCGACCGACCCCTGGCTGAACACGACCGGGGCACCTGTCGCCCGGTCGACGTACCGCTCGAAGGGCGCGACCCAGTCCCCGCTGATCAAGTCGTAGCCGTCCAGCGACTCGCCATGCTCGGCGTAGTTGGCGTAGGTCGCGATCGGCCGCCCGTCGAGCCCATCGACGCGGATCACCGTGGCGCCATGGTCGTTCTCCTGGAGCGGGTAGCCGACGGGCGCGCCGTCCTCACCGATGCCGGAGCCGGCGATGTTGCCCTGGAAGGCGCTGAACGGGACCACGACCGCACCGAGCCGCGCCGGCCGCAGCTGCCTCTCCGCGGACTGCACGGCCGTCGCGATCGCCCGGGCCTGGTATTCCAGCATCCGGAGGTCCATCGCGTCCTGGAACAGCCAGACGCCCGCCGCTGGGGTCGAGTAGTAGGGCGAGTTGTGGTCATGGGTCGCGCTGACGAGCAGGTGCTCGTAGGTGACCTTGCTGCCGCGGGTCGCGAGGAGCTGCGCCGCCCGCCGGATCACGAGGTCCTGCGACAGGTAGTTGTCGTCCTTCACCAGAGCCACCGGGTAGCTACCCGGGTTCTGCAGGACGATCGCACGCACCGACAGCCGCGAGGCCACGCCGTAGGACGAGGCGTTCTTCACGTGCTGGACGTTGGGGTCCCACTCGTCGGCCAGCGAGGCGCCCTGTGTGCTCGCGTACTGGCCGGCGCTGGCACCCACGTGCCAGGTCGCGTCGACCGTCGCGGCCCCCGCGAGCAGCCGCGCCGCGGGCGTCGCGGCCTGCGCCGACACCGTCAGACCGGCGGCCAGCAGAGTCAGGGCAACGAGCAGGCGTCTCACGAGTGAAACAGTTCGGCGGCTGGACGTGGTTTCCTTCCTCCTGTGCAGACCGTCGACGTCCAGCAGGACTTCTCCCTCCCGGTTGACCGGGTTTACGCCTACTTGTCCGAACACGAGAACCTCGGGCCGCTCTTCGGCGCGACCGTCACCCGCGTGAAGGACGGCCACACCAGCCGCAACGGCACCGGGTCGGTCCGGACCCTGAAGATCGGACCGCTCCCGCCGCTGCAGGAGACGATCGTCGAGACGGTGCCGGACGCCCTGATCCGCTACCGGATCACTCAGG
>JAWWOJ010000363.1:0-5507 GCA_033851885.1 Frankiales bacterium
CAGTCGGGTCGTCGGCTGGCAGCCGCCGAGCGCGCCGAGACCGAGGCGCTGCTCGACGAGGCGCACGCGCTCGTCCTCGCGATGAAGGCACGCCGACCGTGAGCCGCGTTGCGGTCCGGCTCGTCACCGCGGCCTTCGTCGTCGGCAGCGCCGCGCTCGGGCTCGTGCCGGTCGCGCACGCCGACAGCAGCAGCACGCTCGTCCCGTCCCACGCGGCGTGGTACCAGCCCAACCCGACCTGCGCGCAGCCCTCCGGCTGCCTGACGACCAGCACGCTGCCGGCCCAGCCCCCGGTGGACGTGCCGCTCTCCCCGTACCCCGCCGGGACGATCCACGTCGGCTACGACGCGGGTCAGGAGACGGCGCGGGCCTACCTCGGCTTCCCGGTCGGCAGCGTCATGGGGACGGCCACCGCCGCCAGCCTCGACGTGCCGCTCGACGTGGCTGCCGCCGACGGCAGCACCATGCCCGAGACCGCGCACCTGCAGGCCTGCCTGGTCGCGGGGGACATCACGTCGGTCGAAGGATCGATCGCGCCGCCGCCGACGGCATCGTGCGCCCAGCACGCCGTGCTGACCTACGTGGCGACGCCCGCGCCGCACTTCCACGCCGACCTCGCGCCGCTGCTGTCGGGGCTGCTCACCACCAGCGGGCTCGCGCTGCTGCCCGATGCGACGGCCGTCACGCCGACGGACGCGTGGCGCGTCGTGTTCTCGTCCGCCTCGCGCACCGGCTCCGGGAAGACCGACCCGCCGGTCCTGACGCTGTCGTTGGCCCCGAGCTCGGCCGGTGTGCCCCAGGTGCCCGTCGACGTGCCGACGGCGGCGCCGGTCACGACGCTCCCCGGCCTCGGCGTCGGCATTCCGTCCGTGCCGGCACCGACGGTGCCGTCGCCGCAGGTGCAAGTGCCGACCGTCACGACGCCGCAGATCCAGCCCGTCGCCGCGCCCCGGACGATCACCGTCGGCTATGCGTACCCCGCCGTCTGGCTGCTCCCCCTCGTGTTCCTGGTGCTCGTCCCCCTCGTCGCCGGCGCCCTCACCAGGGACCTCACCCCCGCGCGGTGAATGGATACAGCACTTCGCTTTTGGGGGCTGATGGCGAAGTGCTGTATCCATTCATGCGGCCGCGGGGCGGGAGGACGGCAGTCGGTACGGGACGTCCGATGACGGCGGCCCGCAGAGCAGTGGGGTGAGCGGCCGCAGCTCCAGCCCCGGCGGGTCGCCGAGCCCCTGCTCGAGCCGTCTCTTCGCCGTGCGGATGAGCGTGCGGTGGTATCGCTCCGGGTCCGCGCGGTAACGCGACGGCGTGATGTGCCGGAGGTCGATGCGCGCGTCCTTGAAGACGTCATCGCGCACCAAGGTCGCGTCGAGCTTCTTCTTCGCCGAGTGCTCCTGCTTGCTGTCGAGCTCACCGCCGACGCCTGTGCCGACGAGGTAGACGTCGGCGATGCCGAGGAGGACGCCGCCCACCCAGACCTCGACGTTGCAGTAGAACGGCACACCGTACGGGAGCAGGCCGTCGACCAGTTCGGCCTCGGGCGGAGAGGCGGCCCCGCGCGAGGCGTCGGTGAGAGCCCGGCGGATGTGCGCGGTGTGACGGACACTGCCTTGCCCGACGACGACGTCAAGCTCATCGGTCGTACATCGCTTCTTCGCGACGGCTCCAAGGACAAGGCCACGTACGTCCCGAAGCTGGCGGGTGGGCAGCGCATGCCGGGTTTGCTTGTCGGTCTGAAGCTGCCGGCTCGCGTCGACCACGGCTTGCGGTGCCGCAGCTATCAGGAGTCCGTCATGCTCCCAGGTCTGCAATCGCTCCATGCTCTTCGTGCGGCACACCGTGACGAAACCTTCGGAGCCGCGTCGCTTGTGTGCCTCGTCGATCCGGACCAGGCAGGTTCCTCCGACGGGTACCCAGGGCAGCTTCAGCAGCCGCGCAGCCCAGATCCCGGTGATCACCGCTCCAGGGCCGGCCCATCGGGCGGCGGCATGCATGAGTACGTCATCGCCGTACGGCTCCTTCCCGACGACGTAGATGCCGTCGATGCCGGGCAGATCCTGCAGGAGCCCGCCGCCCCGTGCTCGGTAGATCGCGCTGTCGTCGGCCCCTGCGATCCGGAGATCCTCGGCCGTGATCACGCGGTGGTCCTGCAGTTCCTGGCAGAGTGCGTCGATGGCGGGCCGCTTCATGGCGCCAGTTCATCGCGTCCACGAGCCTCGCTGACGGCTCCCCACAGATCTGTTGATACCCATCGGCGCGATGAATGGATACAGCACTTCGCAATCAGCCCCCCAAAGCGAAGTGCTGTATCCATTCACGGCGGCAGACAGGGGGTTAGGTGCGGAGGGGGCGGCCCGGGAAGGCGTCCTCGACGAGGTGGCCGTCCCGCACGACGAACTCCCCGGACACCAGCAGATGGCGCACGCCGACAGAGGGTCGCGTCGGGTCGGTATAGGTGGCGGCATCGCTGACCGCAGCCGGGTCCAGGACGACGAGGTCCGCGTCGGCGCCGACCCCGAGGTGGCCCTTGGCCCGGGCGTCGGGCACGAACGACAGCACCTGCGCCGGCAGCCACGAGCAGCGGCGGAACGCCTCCGTCCACGTCCACTCACCGGAGCGGACCATCAGCCGCAGCGACTTGAGGAACGTGCCCGCGGTGCGCGGGTGGGTCTGGCCGCCCGGCGGCAGCGGCCAGGTGCGGGTGTCCATCGAGCCGTCCGGCCAGAACACCGGCATCGCGTCGCTGGCGACGATGGCGTCGGGGAACGCGAGCGAGGCGTGCAGCATCGTCGCGTCGGCCACCTCGTCGAGGAACGACACGATGACGGGGGTCTCCGGCGCGGTCGCCCGCAGCGCCACGAGCCGAGCGCCGGTGAGCACCTCGCCGCCGTCGACCACCGTCAGCGACGCGGGCGTGAGGTCCCACGCCGGCAGCCGCGCGGGATCGAGGAAGTACGCACCGACCGCCGTCGAGCCCGCGCCGTAGGGGTAGGTCTCGACGGTCACCCTCGAACCTTCCCGACGCGCGTCGTCGAGGGTCTGCAGCACCCGGTCGATGTGCCGGCGCGACGTCGAGTTCACGTGGCAGTGGTGCATGTGGGCGCCGGTGGCCGCGGCCACCGCGGCGATCTCACCGGACCCGTCGATCGGCGTCGTCGGATAGGCCTCGACGATCTCGCGCACGTGCGTGTAGGTCGGCACGCCCGCGGCCGCGGCCAGCCGCCCGACCGCGACCAGCTCGGCCGGGTCGGACCGTGGCGCGTAGCCCATCAGCACACCGATCCCGAGCGCCCCCGCGGCCAGCTCCTCCGACAGCACCCCGAGCCAGCTGTCCAGCTCGGCGGGCGTCGACGACCGCTGCCAGTGCTCGTTGCCGAGTATGGACAGGGCGGTCATGATGTCGGCGTTCTCCTCGACGCCGCAGAGCACCCGGGCACGCGCGCCCCCCCACGAGGCCGAGAACCCGTAGTGCAGCGGCCGGCCCTGGTCCGCTGCGTCGGCGTAGGCCTTGGACACGGGGAACAGCCCGGCCTCCAGGTCGAGCGCGGTCGTCACACCGTCGAGCGCCTGCAGCCGCTGGCCGGCGATCGAGTGCACGTGCGAGTGCATGTCGATGAACCCGGGCCCGACGACGAGCCCGCTGATGTCGAGGACCGAGTCGGGTTCCCCCGTCGAGGCGATCCGGCCGTCGACGACGAGCAGGTCACGTACCTCGTCCACCCCGTTGCCCGGGTCGACGACCCGGCCCCCGCGCAGCAGCACCGACGTCACAGCAGCTCTCCGATCAGGGCGGCGAGCAGCGCGGCGCGCGGCTCCATCTGCGACACCAGCACGTGCTCGCCTTCGGCGTGGGCCCCGTCGCCGACGGCTCCCAGCCCGTCCAGGGTCGGCACTCCGGCGCCGGCGGTGAAGTTGCCGTCTGAGCCGCCACCGACCGCGATCCCTTGCAGCCCAGGGGAAAGCCGCTGCGCCAGCGCGAACAGCGACGCCGACGACGACGGGTCCAACGGCGGCCGGTTGATGCCGCCACCGATCGAGATCGACCCGACAGGCACCGACAGGGCGCGGATGGCCGCGTCGACGCGGGTGAGCTCGGCGGGGAGGACAGCGCGTACGTCGACAGCGACCGACGCCGAGGCCGGCACCGTGTTGGTGGTGGTGCCGCCGGAGAGGACCGTCGGTGTGACCGTCGTACCGAGGGCGGCGTCGCCGTAGGTCGACAGCTCGAGCATCGCCTGCGCGAGTCCCAGCCCCGCGTTGACGCCCTTCTCGGGTTCGAGACCCGCGTGTGCGGCTCGTCCCATGACGGTGACGTCGTACATCGCGATGCCCTTGCGGGCCGTCTTGACGGCCGGTCCGGCCGCGGGCTCGCAGACGAGCGCTGCGCGACAGCCCCGCACCGTGTCGAGGATCAGCGAGCGGGAGGTCGGGGACCCGATCTCCTCGTCGACGTTGAGCAGCAGGCAGACGCCGTCCAGCGACGGCAGCATCGACAGCGCGTGCAGTGCCTGCACGACGCCTGCCTTCATGTCGAAGGCGCCGGGACCGGTGGCCACGTCGCCGTCGACGTGGAAGGGCCAGCGCGCGAGGGTGCCCAGCGGCCACACGGTGTCGAGGTGGCCGAGCACCAGCACCCTGGGGGTCCCGAAGGTCCAGCGCAGGTGAGTGCGACCGTCGACGACCACGCGCTCAGGAGCACAGAGCACGGGATGCGCCAAGGACGAGAAGACCCGACCGCACTCCAGCGTCGCCGCAGGCGACGACGAGGGCGACTCGCACGAGACGAGCTCCTCCAGCCAGCCGATCACCGGCGGGTCCGCAGCTGCAGCCAGGCGACGAGGCGCACGTCGGGGTCCTCCAGGTCGAGGTCGAACAGCTCGCGCACCCTGCGCAGCCGGTAGCGGAACGTGTTGGGGTGCACCGAGACGCTCTCGGCGGCCGCGGGTACGTCGGCGTTCGCGGAGAGGTAGGCCAGCACCGACTCGACGTACGGCGTCTGCTGCTCCTGGTCGTGCGCGAGCATCCGTTCGACGGCCGGCAGTCGCAGGTGTGGCTGCCCGGCGAGGTGGGACTGCAGGTGCAGCAGCACGACCTGGGGGAGCACGTCCTCCACGGCGGCCACGGTGCCGGGGGCCGCCAGCCGCAGGACGGCATCGACGTCGGTGCGCGAGCGGCTCATCTCGTGGAGCCCGCTCACCGTCGCCCCGACCGCGCCGGCGAGGGGTACCCGCGCCCGGTCGACGACGGTGCGGGCGAGCGAGAGGAGGGCGGGCCGCGCGAGGTCGGGGACGAGCGCATAGACGGTGCCCAGCTGGACCAGCACCGACGACCGTGGGCGGACCGCCGCGCACTGCAGCTGCACGAGATCGGCGACGGCCTCGGCATCCAGTTCGTCGATGTCCGGAGGCAGCGAGAACCCCAGCACAGCAACGGAAGTACCCACGTCGAGCCCCAGCCGGGTGGCGGCGATCTCGGGTGCTGCCCTGCCGTCGAGCAGCCCCCTCAGC
>JAWWOJ010000385.1:0-2726 GCA_033851885.1 Frankiales bacterium
GCTGGCGACCTGCTCCATGCCGGGACCGCTCCCGGGAGGGTCCCCCGAGATCGCCGCCCGCCTCGGTGCCTCCGCTGCGGGGGCGACGGACATCGGGGCGGGCTGCGCCGGTTTCGCCTACGCGCTCGGCCTGGCTGCCGACGCGGTGCGCACGGGTACGGCCGAGCACGTCGTCGTCATCGGCTCCGAGCGACTGCTCGACCTGGTGGACCACGATGACCGCGGCACCGCCTTCCTGTTCGGCGACGGCGCCGGCGCCGCGGTCGTCTCACGGTCCGACGTCGAGTCCATCGGCCCGGTCGTCTGGGCTCACGACGGCGACCAGCACGAGAAGCTCACGATCCACGGCACGCCCCCGCGGCTGTCGATGGAGGGCAGGGCGATCTACCGCTGGGCCACGACGTCGCTGCCCGCGCTGTGCGTCCGCGCGGTCACCGAAGCCGGCCTGGAGCTGTCGGACCTCAAGGCTTTCGTGCCGCATCAGGCCAACCTGCGCATCACCGAGTCGGTCGTCGCCCACCTCGGGCTCGCCGGCGACGTCGTCGTCGCCCGCGACGTGGTCGACAGTGGCAACACCTCCGCGGCCTCGGTGCCGCTCGCACTCGCCCGGCTCGTCGAGCTGGGTCAGGTCTCGTCCGGCGATGCGGTCCTGCTCGCCGGATTCGGCGCCGGACTCACCGCCGCCGCGCAAGTCGTCCTGCTTCCGTAACCCCCGCATCCACAAGGAGATCAGCACATGACGCTCACGCAGACCGACATCCTCACCGGCCTCGCCGAGGTACTCGAGGAGGTATCCGGCGTGCCCAGCGACAAGGTCACCCGCGACGCCACCTTCGAGAATGACCTCGAGGTCGACAGCCTCACCATGGTCGAGGTTGTCGTGGCCTGCGAGGAGCGCTTCGGGGTCCGCATCCCCGACGAGGCGCTCGAGTCCCTCAAGACGGTCGGCGACGCGATCGACTACATCGCGACCGCTGGGGTGCCTGCCTGATGACTCGGGTCGCTGTCACCGGGCTCGGGGCACTCACCCCGCTCGGCCCCGATGTTGCCGCCCTCACGGAGGGCCTGCTGTCCGGGCGCTCCGGGGTACGGCTGCTCGAGGGCGAGCAGTGGGATGCCCTGCCAGCCAGGCTGGCAGCGACCGTCGATCTCGACGGGCGCCTCGAGCGCATCGAGGCACGCACGCTCGACCGCGTGCAGCAGCTCGCGCTCGTCGCGGCCCGTGAGGCCTGGGCGGACGCCGGTTCACCCGAGGTCGAGCCCACCCGGCTGGCGGTCGTGATCGGCTCCGGCATCGGGGGAGCACTGACCCTGCTCAGCCAGTACGACGTCCTGCTGGCCAAGGGTCCACGATCCGTCAGCCCGCACCTCGTGCCGATGCTCATGCCCAACGGTCCTGCCGCGACGGTAGGCCTGGAACTCAAAGCCAGGGCCGGTGTACACACGCCGGTCAGCGCCTGCGCCTCCGGGGCCGAGGCGATCGCCCAGGCGCTCGGGCTGTTGCGCTCCGGTGCCGTGGACGTCGTCGTGGCCGGCGGGTCAGAAGCGTGCGTGCACCCGCTTCCGATGGCCGGCTTCGCTCAGATGCGCGCACTGTCGACCCGCCACGACGAGCCCGAGGCGGCGTCCCGCCCGTACGACAAGGGTCGCGACGGCTTCGTGCTCGGCGAAGGAGCAGGCGTCCTCGTCCTCGAGACCGAGGAGCACGCCCGTGCCCGCGGCGCGGTCATCCACGGCTGGCTCGGTGGTGCCGGCGTCGCGGCCGACGCCCACCATGTCACCGCACCGGACCCCTCCGGCACGGGTGCCGCACGCAGCATCGAACTCGCGCTCCGGGACGCGGGCGTCGGGGCCTCGGACATCGGGCACGTCAACGCGCACGCCACCTCTACCCCCTTGGGCGATGTCGCCGAGTCCCGCGCCCTGGGGCTGGCCCTCGGCAGGCACCGCCCGGCGGTCACCGCCACCAAGTCCTGCACCGGCCACCTGCTGGGTGCAGCCGGTGCCGTCGAGGCCGTGGCGACCGTCGTCGCGCTGCGCGACGCGCTGGTCCCGCCGATCCGCAACCTCGACGACCAGGACGACGAGGCCGACGTCGACGCCGTGCGCGTCGTCCCGCGCCCTCTGCAGCACGACGCTGCCCTGTCCACCTCCTTCGGCTTCGGAGGCCATGACGTGTCCTTGGTGTTCCTGCGATGACCGCAGAGCCGCTGGAGCAGCCGAGCACCGTCCTCGACAAGGCGGAGATCTCGGCGGTCTGCCTCGAACGCCTCGACACCGTGTTCGACGACTGGGACCTCATGCTCGCCGTCGACGGCGTAGCCGTCGGGATGGGCGTCATCCACGGGGTGGAGACGGTCGCCTTCGCGACCGACCCGACCGTCCAGGGCGGCGCTCTCGGCATCGAGGGATGCGGCGCCATCTCCGACGCGACCGACATCGCCAATCTGCGACAGGCGCCGTGCGTCGGCATCTGGCACTCGGGCGGAGCGCGCCTGCGCGAGGGCGTCGGTTCGCTCGACGCGGTCGGCCGCATCTTCGCTGCGCAGACTCGGGCCTCGGGGCGAGTCCCGCAGATCTCCGTGGTCCTCGGACCGGCCGCCGGCGGCGCTGCCTACGGCCCAGCACTCACAGACGTCGTCATCATGGGGCCGTCCGGCCGCGTCTTCGTCACCGGTCCAGACGTCGTCCGGCGCGTCACGGGTGAGCAGATCGACATGGAGCGG
>JAWWOJ010000389.1:0-2582 GCA_033851885.1 Frankiales bacterium
CTCGTGACCGCCTACTGCCTGTGGGCCTTCGAGGTGGGCACCGCGGTCCCGGGCGGGGCCACCGTGGCCTGGAGCGCGATCTCCGTGGCGCCGTTCCTCCTGGCGGTCCTGCGCTACGCGCTCGACATCGACCGCGGCCTCGCCGCCGCGCCAGAGGAGATCGCTCTGAACGACCGGGCCCTCCAGGTGCTCGCGCTGTGCTGGCTGGTGACGTTCGGTCTCGGCGCGGCTGGTGTCTGACCGCCGGCTCCTCGCCGGCTGGGGCAGGACCTCCCCCACGTCGGCGCGCCTGCTGCCCGTCGGCTCGCCTGAGGACGTCAGCAAGGCCGTCAGAGCGGCGGGGCCGCGGGGGTTGGTGGCACGCGGCCTGGGCCGAAGCTACGGCGATGCCGCCCAGGACTCCGGGGGCGTCGTGCTGGACATGACGACGCTGTGCCGCGTCCACTCGTTTGACATTGGCAGCGGTGTGGTCGAGGCCGACGCCGGCCTCAGCCTGCACGCCCTGATGACGGCGTCCCTGCCCGAGGGCTGGTTCGTGCCGGTGACGCCCGGCACGCGGTTCGTGACCCTCGGCGGCGCGGTGGCGGCCGACATCCATGGCAAGAACCACCACGTCGACGGGAGCTTCGGCCGGCACGTCCTCGCGCTCTCGCTCGTCACCGCGGACGGTAGCGTGCGCCGGCTCGCCCCCACCGACGAGCTGTTCTGGGCCACGGTCGGAGGCATGGGGCTGACCGGGGTGGTCACCCGCGTGCGGCTCCAGCTGCGGCCGGTCGAGACGTCACGGGTCACCGTCGACACCGAGCGGGCCTCCGATCTGGACGACGTCATGGACCGGATGGTCCGCAGCGACGCCGACTACACGTACTCCGTCGCCTGGGTGGACCTGCTGGCCCGGGGTCGGGCGACGGGACGGAGCGTCCTGACCCGCGGCAGGCACAGCCGGCGGGAGGAACTGCCGGCGTCGGTCGACCCGCTGGCCTTCGCGCCGCGGGCGTCGCTGCGGGTCCCGCCCGTCGTCCCGGGAGGGCTCCTGCGGCGCGGCACGGTCTCGGCCTTCAACGAGGTCTGGTTCCGCAAGTCGCCTCGGGTGGCGCGCGGTCAGGTACAGGAGCTGGCAGCCTTCTTCCATCCGCTGGACGGCGTGGCCGGGTGGAACAACGTCTACGGCCCCCGCGGCTTCGTGCAGTACCAGCTGGTCGTGCCGGACTCGGCGGCCGATGCCGTCCGGGAGGCCGTCGCCCTGCTGAGCGCCGCACGCACCCCCTCGTTCCTCACCGTGCTGAAGCGCTTCGGACCGGGTAACCGCGCCCCGCTGTCCTTCCCGATGGCGGGCTGGACCCTCGCTCTCGACCTGCCGACCGGGGTACCGGGACTCGCCGCCGTCCTCGCCCGCCTCGACGAGCTGGTGCTGGGTGCCGGAGGCAGGGTGTACCTCGCCAAGGACGCGCGGCTGCCTCGTGAGTACCTGCCGGCCATGTACCCCCGGCTGGCCGAGTGGCGCGCGTTGCGCGACCGGGTCGACCCCGACCACGTCTTCACCTCCGACCTGTCCAGGAGGCTGTCACTGTGATGAACTCCCTCGGCCAACCGCAGTCGGTGCTCCTCCTCGGAGGCTCCTCGGAGATTGGCCTCGCGATCGTCGATCAGTACCTGGCCGCTGCTCGCGCCGATTCCCTTCGCGTGGTCCTGGCGGGACGTCCGTCGGAGAGGCTGACCACGGCCGCGGAACGGCTCGCGACAGCGGGCGCGACCGTCGAGGTACTGCCCTTCGACGCGACGGAGCTGAGCAGTCATGGCGATCTCATCACCCGGGCGCTCGCCGGGGGCGACATCGACGTGGCCGTTCTCGCGTTCGGCGTCCTGGGCGACCAGGCGACCGCCGAGCGCGATCCGGTGCTGGCCATCGAGCTCGTGCAGACCAACTACACCGCCTCAGTGTCCGTCGGGCTGCTGCTGTCGCAGGCCATGCGCGCGCAGGGGCACGGCGAGCTCGTCGTGCTGTCCAGCGTCGCGGGTGAACGCCCTCGTCGCTCGAACTTCCTCTACGGCTCGACGAAGGCGGGGCTTGACGCCTTCGCGGCAGGCCTCGGTGACAGCCTGATCGGCAGCGGGGTGCACGTGCTGGTCGTGCGACCCGGCTTCGTCCGCGGCCGCATGACCGAGCACCTCGAGCCCGCACCGCTGAGCACGACGCCAGAGGCGGTCGCCACCGCGGTGCTGGCCGCCCTGCAGGCACGCAAGCAGACTGTGTGGGTGCCGGGCAGCTTGCGCTTCGTCATGTCGGCACTCCGGCACCTGCCCAGACCCGTCTTCCGGCGGCTGCCGCTGTGACCGAGCTCGAACTCGACCGGGGGCCGTCGCTGGCGCGGGCCGGGTCGCTCCTCGGTCCCGCTATGGCAGCGGCCAACGCCCTCCAGTACGTCCTCCAGCTGGTCGCGAGCCACACGCTCGACCCGGAGGGCTTCGGTGCGTTCGGGTCGGTGCTCGGCCTCGCCCTCATCGGCGCGGTGCCGATGCTGGCCCTGCAGACCGTCACCGCCCGGCACATCGCGCTGCGCCGGCGCGACGGGATGGAGCGA
>JAWWOJ010000409.1:0-6026 GCA_033851885.1 Frankiales bacterium
GGCGCCGTCCGCAGGGTTGCCGTCGGGGAGCAGCCCGAGCTCGTAGCCCGCCACCTCGAAGCCGACGTAGAACGGCTGGTCGAAGTAGGGCCCGAAGCCGAGCAGCGACGTCCACCACGCGGTTGCCGCCGTGAGGTCGGCGACCGGGTGGATGACGGTGCGCAGTCCGAGCAGTGGAAGGGCCATGCGCCCACCTTGGCAGGCCGACCGGACAATCCCGGTGCGCAGCCCGCGTAACGTGGAGCCCCATGAGCACCTACTGCGCACCGTGCCTCGCCGACCTGGCCCTGCTCCGTGAGTCCGTCACCTCGGTCTCGGGTACGGCGGCGTGCGTGGCGCATGCCGTTCTGCTGCTGCACCCGGGGGACACCGCGCAGCAGCGCCTCGCCCGGCTCTCCGAGCTGCGGGGCACCGCCGAGGCCAAGATGGCCACCGCCTCGACCGACGACATCCCGGCGCTGGAGCTGCTCGTCCAGGAGTACGCCCTGGCCGGCGCGATGGACATGACGGTCCCGCTGCGCGACCTGGCCGGCGACCGGACACCGCGTCCGCCGAAGAGCAACAACCGCCGCAACCGGGGCCGCGATCGCGAGCGCGGGCCGCGCCCCGAGCAGCCGGTCGGCGAGGCCCCGACGCCGGACGACGCTGCGCGGTCCGGCGAGTCCGCCGAGCCGAGCCCGCCCCCGGCGGCACCCGCCCCGGAGGCCGCCCCGGAGGCCGCGACGCCGGCTCCGGAGGCCGCCGCGCCCCCTCCCGAGCCCGCTGCGACGCGGGCTCCGGAGGCGGCAGCGCCCCCTTCCGAGCCCGCTGCGCCGCCGGCGGCCGAGCCCGCTGCGCCGCCGGCCGCCGAGCCCACAGCTGCCCCGTCCGAGGTCCCAACCGGATAATCGTTGCGAAATCGGCAATGATCTTCACCCGGTCAATTCCCCGCAAAGTCCCACGATCTGGTTACTCTCAGTACGCAATCCTGCACGGAGGCGTGAGAGATGCCGGTGATTCACGACGAGATCCAGCGTGCCCGCGCGCTCGTCGCGCTGCACGAGACGCTCGGCGCCTCCGAGGATGACCTCCTCGCCCTGATGCGGGAGGCCACGGCGTGCACGTCGACCCTGCTCGGCGACGCCTGCGGACTGTGGTCGGTCGGGGCCGGGGTGGTGGAGCTGGGTGCGTTCACGGTCGACGGCCGGGACGAGCCGACGCTGGTCCGGCAGCTCTCCGGCGGCCCCTGCGGCAGCCCCGGCAGCCTCATCGACCGCGTCATCCGGCTGGGCGAGGTCGCCCGGCTCGGGCCGGAGGACGTGCCGGAGCTGATCGGCGGCGTCCCGGCCGGCGTGCGGCCACAGTTCGACGGGTTCGGGCTCTCGGCCCTGCTCGTGGTCCCGCTGCGCAGCCGCGGGCGCTCGCTGGGCGCGCTCGGCGTCGCACGCGGCAGGGGAAAGCCGCCCTTCGACGACAACGACGTCGGCTACCTGAAGCAGATCGCCCGGGTGGTCGCTCTCACCCTGGCCAACGCCGAGCTCCTCGGCGAGGTCGAGCAGGCACGCCGGTACGCGACGCTGCTCGCCCGCGAGGACCAGCTGACGGGCCTGCTCAACCGTCGTGGGTTCCTCGAGGTGCTGCGTGACACGCCCGCGGATGCCAACACGCTGGTGGCTGTCGTCGACATGGACGGCTTCCGGCTCGTCAACGACGGCTTCGGTCATGCCGCCGGCGACCTGGTGCTCAGCAGTTTCGCAGCGCGGCTCTGCGCGTCGTTGCCCCCGATGACCCCGGTCGCCCGGATCGGTGCGGACGACTTCGCGATCCTCGTCCAGGCCGACGACAGTGCCGAGGCCGCCGAGATCCTCGCGAACGCGATCCGCGAGTGCACGGGCACGCTCCAGGTCGCTGGCCTTTCCGTACCTGTGGCGGTCAGCGTCGGCACCGCGATGCCCACGAAGCACGGGGCCGACCAGGTGCTGCAGCACGCCGACCTCGCGATGGCGCGTGCCAAGCAACGGGGCGGCGTCGTCGCGGCCTACGACCCGGCGCTCGACGACCCGGCGACCCACCGGCTCCGCGACGTGCTCGACCTGCGCCGGGCGATCATGGGCCACGGGCTGGTCGTGCACTACCAGCCCGTCGTACCCGTCGGGTCCGGCTCGCTGCGCGTCGAGGCCCTCGTCCGACGGCGGATCGGCGACGCACTCTCCCTGCCCGCTGACTGGCTGGACACCGCGAACCGCGCCGGCCTCATGGCCGAGCTCACGGCCAACGTGGTCCGCCAGGTGGTCAGTCAGCTGGTGGCGTGGTGGGCCGAGGGACTCGAGGTCGAGTGCGCCGTCAACGTGCCCGCGCCCGTGCTGTCCGGACCCGACCTCGTGCTCGACCTGCTCCGGCTCGTGGACGAGGCCGGCCTGCCACGGCGCTCGCTGTCGCTGGAGGTGACCGAGGGCGATCTCGTGGGGCCCCGGGCACGAGCAGCGCTGTCCCGGTGCGCGGAGGCCGACATCGCGGTGGCCGTCGACGACTTCGGCACCGGCTGGTCAGCGCTGTCCTACCTCGTCGACCTCCCGCTGCGCACCCTCAAGCTCGACCGGTCCATCGTCGAAGGGGTCGACCTCGACCACCGGCGGGCGCTCGTGGTCGGTGCCGTGGTCGACGTCGCGCACGACCTCGGGCTGCGCGTCGTGGCCGAAGGAGTCGAGACCCAGGACGTCGCCGATGTCGTGATCGACCTCGGTGCCGACGCCTTGCAGGGCTACCTCTACAGCCGGCCGACCTCGCCCACCGAGCTCGGGCCGTTGCTTCGCTCCGGGCTGGTCGCCTCGCGGCGCTGACTACGATCGGCGGCATGTGCGCCTGGCCCACCGCCGTCGGTCTCGGGCTCGACGCCGTGCTCGGTGACCCGCGCCGGGCCCACCCGGTCGCGGCCTTCGGCAGCATCGCCGCTCGGGCAGAGCGCTTGGGATACAAGGACTCTCGGCTCGCGGGCGCTGCCTACGCTGTCGCGCTGACCGGCGCCGCTGCGGGGGTCGGCGCCGTGGCCGGGCGACGCCCGTGGGCAGCGGCGGTCGCGACCTGGGCCGTCGTCGGGGGGACGACGCTGCGGCGCGAGGCCCGCCTGATGCACCAGCTCCTCGACCGCGGCGACGTCGCCGGCGCTCGGCAGCGGCTCCCGCACCTGTGCGGGCGCGACCCGTCGTACCTCGAGGTGCCCGGACTGGCGCGAGCGACCGTGGAGTCGGTGGCCGAGAACACCAGCGACGCGGTGGTTGCGCCGCTGTTCTGGGGTGCCGTGGCCGGCGTTCCCGGGCTGCTCGGGTACCGCGCCGTGAACACCCTCGACGCGATGGTGGGGCACCGCTCGGACCGCTACGTGCGCTTCGGGTGGGCGGCCGCTCGGCTCGACGACCTGGCGAACTGGGTGCCGGCGCGGCTGACGGCGGGACTGACCGTGCTGCTCGCTCCGGTCGTGCAGGGCTCGCCCCGACGCGCCTGGCATGCGTGGCGCCGCGACGGGCGCAAGCACCCGTCGCCGAACGCCGGACCCGTGGAGGCGGCGTTCGCCGGGGCCTTGGGACGCACCCTCGGCGGGGAGCTGCGCTACGGCTCGCGGGTCGAGCACCGGGCGCTGCTGGGCGACGGCCCGGAGCCTGCGGCGTCCGACATCCAGCGGGCCGCCCGGCTGTCCGCTGCCGTGTCGCTGGCCGCAGGGGCACTCGCCGTCGCCGCCCGCAGGTGAAGGGCTCGCTGCTCGTCGCGGGTACGACGAGCGACGCCGGCAAGTCGGTTCTCACCGCCGGGCTGTGCCGCTGGCTCGCCCGGCAGGGTGTGAAGGTCGCTCCGTTCAAGGCGCAGAACATGTCGCTCAACTCGGCCGTCACCGTCGACGGCGCCGAGATCGGGCGGGCCCAGGCCATGCAGGCGGCGGCTGCCGGTGTCGAGCCCGAGGCCGCGATGAACCCGGTGCTGCTCAAGCCGGGCAGTGACCGGACCTCGCAGGTCGTGCTGCTCGGCAAGCCCTACGCGGACGTGTCCGCGACGTCGTACCGGGAGCACGCGGCGGTGCTGTCGGCGATCGCGGTGGACTGCCTGTTCGACCTGCAGGACCGGTTCGACGTCGTGATCTGCGAGGGCGCGGGATCACCCGCCGAGATCAACCTGCGGGGCACCGACATCGCCAACATGGGTCTCGCGCGGGCGGCGTCGCTACCGGTCCTCGTCGTGGGTGACATCAACCCCGGGGGAGTGTTCGCCGCGCTGTTCGGGACGCTGGCGCTGCTGTCTGCCCAGGACCAGGCGCTGATCAGCGGCTTCGTGATCAACAAGTTCCGCGGTGACCCTGCGCTGCTCGAGCCGGGGCTGCGGATGCTCGAGTCCCTGACCGGGCGGCGAACCCTCGGAGTGCTGCCCTGGGCGGAGGGTCTCGAGCTCGACACCGAGGACTCGCTCGGCCTGTCTGCCCGGGTCGCCCCCGTGCCCGCGCTGGGCCGCGACGTGCTGCGGGTGTCGGTGATCCGGCTGCCGCGGCTGTCGAACTGGACCGACATCGACGCCCTCCGCTCCGAGCCCGGGGTGCTGGTGCGGTTCGCCGAGACGGCCGAGGAGCTCGCCGACGCCGACCTCGTGGTGCTCCCGGGTACCCGCCAGACGGTGGCCGACCTGGCCTGGCTGCGGGCCCGCGGCATGGACGCCGCGCTGCTGCGGCACGTGGGGTCGGTGCTGGGCATCTGCGGCGGCTTCCAGATGCTGGGAACGTCGATCACCGACCACGTGGAGTCGGGCACAGGTTCGGTCGAAGGCCTCGGGCTGCTGCCGGTGACGACGACCTTCGGCGCCGACAAGGTGCTCGGGCGGCCGGTGGGTGCCTGGCGCGGGCACGAGGTGACCACGGCGTACGAGATCCACCACGGCCGCCTCACGGTGTCGTCCGGCGAGGAGTTCCTCGACGGGGTGCGGGTGGGCGCGGTCAGCGGCACCGGCTGGCACGGGGCGCTCGAGAGCGACGGCTTCCGGAGGGCCTATCTCGCGGAGGTCGCCGCTCTGGCGGGGCGCGACTGGGTGCCCGGAGAGCGGTCCTTCGCCGAGGTCCGGGAGGCCCGGCTCGACCTGCTCGGCGACCTGGTGGCGGACCACCTCGACACGGACCTGGTGCTGCGTCTCATCGAGCAGGGCCCGCCCGTCGGCCTGCCCTTCGTGCCCCCGGGCGCGCCCAGGCCGTGACGTCAGCCGGCGGCGCCGGAATCCTTGAGCGCCTTGGCGGCGGCTTCCTTGCTGACCTTGACCAGCGAGCCGGCGATGGCGGCGGCGCCGAGCAGGAACGTGGCGCCGAACAGGAATCCGACCCCCCAGCCGGAGACCAGCGCGTCGTAGACCTTGGCGAGCAGTGCCTGGGTCTGTGCGGTCACCTGACCGGTCTGCACGGCCTGCTGCACCTGGCCGGAGGCCTGGCTGAAGCCGGGGAAGACGCTCCTGGTGTGCGACGTGCTGACCGCTGTGAGGACGGCGAGGCCGATGGCGCCGCCGACCTGCTGGCCGGCGTTGAGCAGGGCCGAGGCGATGCCCGCGTCCTCGCCGGGCACCCCGGCGACAGCCGAGCTGGTGAGCGCCACGAAGGTGAGCCCCATGCCGGAGGCGACGCAGACGAGGGCCGGCAGCACGACGCCGACGTAGGACGAGCCCGGCTCCAGCCGCAGGCCCAGCTGCAGCAGGCCGCTGGCGGCCACGATCGGGCCGACGATCAGCAGCGGACGTGGACCGATCTTGCCCAGCAGCTTCGACCCGATCCCTGCGCCGACGCCGATGAGCAGCGTCATGGGCAGGAACGCGAGGCCGGACCTGATCGGGCTCCACCCGTTGACGCTCTGCATCCAGAGGATGAGGAAGAAGAAGATCGCGAAGATGCCGGCGCCGATGAGCAGCGCGCCGATGTCGGCACCCAGGGCGCTGCGGTTGCGCAGCACCCGGAGCGGGACGAGCGGGTTCTTCGAGGTCGCCTGGACGACCGCGAACGCGGCCAGGCTCAGCAGCGCACCGGCGAACCA
>JAWWOJ010000411.1:0-4721 GCA_033851885.1 Frankiales bacterium
TCCGGAGAGGCGGGGCAGACGTGAACGCAGTGAACGGATCCTCCGGAGAGGCGGTGCAGCCGTGAACGGAACTAGCGGAGAGGCGGCGCAGCCGTGAGCGCGGGTCCTGAGCACCTGCTGACGGAGAAGGTCGGCCACACGCTGGTCTGCACGATGAACCGGCCGGAGGCCAAGAACGCCTTCTCGCCGAACATGCTGTCCCGGATGCTCGAGGCCTGGGAGACCGCCGACGCCGACGACGACATCCGGGTGGTCATCCTCACCGGGTCGACCGACGTCTTCTGCGCCGGCGCCGACCTCAAGGCGATGATGAGCGCGCCGGACCCGGGCGACGAGCACGCGAAGCGCTACAGCGAGGACGCCGGGCTGGCCTGGAAGGCGCTGCTGCGGCACTACCGCCTGACGAAGCCGCTGATCGCCGCGGTCGAAGGTCCGGCCATCGCCGGTGGCACCGAGATCCTGCAGGCCACCGACATCCGGGTCGCCGGCGAGGGCGCCACCTTCGGCGTGGCCGAGGTGCGGCGTGGGCTGTTCCCCCTCGGCGGCTCGACGGTGCGGCTGCGCCGGCAGATTCCCTACACGATCGCGGCCGAGCTGCTGCTGACGGGCAAGACGATCACGGCGCAGGAGGCCCTCACCTACGGGCTGATCGGCCACGTCGTACCCCGGGGCGAGGCTCTCAAGAAGGCCCACGAGATCGCCGACGCGATCGCCGAGAACGGCCCGATCGCGGTGCGGTCGGTGCTGCGGTCCCTGAAGGAGACCGAGGGTCTGCCCGAGGAGCAGGCCCTCAAGATCGAGCTCGAGATCGGCATCCCGGTCTTCGCGACGAACGACTCGAAGGAAGGGCCCCGGGCCTTCGCCGAGAAGCGCAAGCCCCACTTCACCGGCACCTGATGAGCCCCACAACCCAGCTGACACCGGGGGTCGACCAGCTCGCGGACGCGATCCGGGAGCTGTTGGAGGCGACGGTGCGCGCGCAGGGCGGCGACGTCGGGCGCGCCACCGACCTGGTACGCGAGGCGACCGCTTCGCTGGCGGACCTGCGCCAGGGTCCGTGGGTCGCCGGGGGCACGGACGCGTCCCCCTACAACGCCGTGGTGGGTAGGGGGAACCCGATCGCCGCACCCGTGCACCTCACCTCGCTCACGGCCGACCGCGTGTCCGGCGCGGTGCGGTTCGGGACCCCCTACGAGGGCGCCCCCGGGCTCGTCCACGGCGGCGTGCTGGCGATGGCGATGGACCAGGTCTTCGGCGAGGCCGCTATCGCGGCGGGAGTCGCGGGGATGACCATCGGGCTCGAGATCCGCTATGCCGCACCGACTCCGATCCACACGGACCTCGCGCTCGAGGCGCACGTCGTCACGGCCGGCGACCGGATCGTCGAGATGGCCGGCTCCATCAGGTCGGGCGAGACGACGACCGTCACCGCGACCGCGACGTTCTTCCGGCTCACGGAGGAGCACGCCCGCAGGATCTTCCCGCACCTGTCGCGCAGGTGAAGTGGGGCCGGTACGGGAGGCGGCCGCTCGCGGTCCTCTGCCTGGTCGGCCTGGTCGACTCCTTCGACCGCGGGGTGCTGCCGGCCGTGATCGAGGCGGTGCAGCGCGACCTGCACTTCGGCGACAGCGAGGCCGGGCTGCTGAACTCCGCGCTGATCGTGGCGGCGCTGCTGCTCGCCGTACCCGGGGGTCGGCTCGCCGACCGCCTCGACCGCCGGATCCTCATCAGCGTCGTGCTCGGCATCTGGTCCGCGACCACCCTGCTGGCCGCGGCCAGCCAGCGGTTCTCGCAGCTGTTCGCCTCGCGCGCCGTGCTCGGCGCCGGGGATGCGATCAACGACCCGGCCGTCCAGTCACTCGTCTGCGACTACTACCCGGTCGAGATCCGCGGCCGCGCCTACGCCTGGCAGCGGGTGGTGCCCACCGTCGGCATCGGGGTGGGCACGGCGCTCGGCGGTCTGGTCTACCACTTCGCCGGCTGGCGGGTTGCCGTGCTGGCGGTCGGCCTGCCCGGGATCCTGGTGGCGCTGCTGGTGCGCAACCTGCCGCTGCCGGCACGCGGCGACTCCGACGAGCACCTCCAACCGGTCACCGAGGCCGGCGCGGCCATGACGACCTGGCAGGCGGTGAAGGCCACCTGGGCGGTGCCGTCGCTGCGGGTGCTGCTCGGTGCCACCGCGTTCATCAACGGCATCCTGACGGCGCTCGGCTTCTGGGGGATCGCCTACCACGTCAGGGCTTCCGGTCTCTCGGAAGCCACCGCGCCGGGCATCGCCGGCGGCGTCATCCTGGTGGGCGCCATCGCCGGCGGCGTCGCGGGCGGCATCGCGACCGACAAGGTGCGCAACCGGGTGCCCGGCGCACTGATGCTCCTCACGGCGTTCGTCACCGCGGTCGGTGCCGTCCTGCTGTTCGTGAGCTTCCTCGACGGCCTTCCGGTCTACGCGGTCCGGTTGCCGCTGCAGATGGTCGGCGTCGCCCTGGTCGTGAGCTCGTTACCGCCGATCACCTGCATCGCCGCCGAGGTCGTGCCCGCGGAGCTCCGTGGCACGTCGTTCGGGATGCTCAAGCTCGGCGCCAACGTGCTATCCGCGATCGCCCCGCCGGTCATCGGCCTGATCGCGGAGACCCACATGATCCGGATCCACACGGGCGAGGTGAAGGGCGACCTCGGGTTCGCCTTCCGCTGCACCACGGGCGTCATCCTGATCGGTTCGGCCCTGATGCTGCTCGGCACCCGGCACCTCGACCGGGACACCGCCCGTGCGCTCGAACGCGTTTGATGCTTCACTGAAACGAGAACACGTTCTAGATGGGGAGCCCGCGTGTACCTCGACTACACCCCCGCCCAGCATGAGCTGCGCGACCAGCTGCGCAGCTACTTCGCCGCGCTCCTGACGCCTGCCGTCAAGGCGGCGATGGCCGCGGAGGGGCACAACGGCCCGACCTCGCTCGAGGTCCGGCAGAAGATGGGGGCCGACGGCTGGCTCGGCATCGGCTGGCCCACCGAGTACGGCGGACAGGGCCGCTCGGTCCTCGAGCAGTTCGTCTTCTTCGACGAAGCAACCCGCGCGCAGGCACCGGTGCCGATGATCGCCCTCAACACCGTCGGGCCGACGCTCATGCGGCACGGCTCCGCCGAGCAGAAGGACTTCTTCCTCCCGCGGATCCTGGCCGGCACCCTCGACGTCGCGATCGGCTACACCGAGCCGGGCTCCGGCACCGACCTCGCGTCGCTGCGGTGCAAGGCCGAGCGGCAGGGCGACGAGTTCGTCATCAACGGCAACAAGGTCTACACGACGGGTGGCCTGACCGCGGACTACGTCTGGCTGGCCGCCCGCACCAACCCCGATGCCGCGAAGCACAAGGGCATCACGATCCTGCTCGTCGACACGACCTCCCCCGGCTTCTCGGCGACCCCGATCGTCACCGTGGGCGGCGAGGTGACGAGTGCGACCTACTACGAGGACCTGCACGTGCCGGCCTCGATGGTGGTCGGCAACGTCGACGAGGGCTGGCGCCTCATCACCAGCCAGCTCAACCACGAGCGGGTCGCGCTGGCCGCGATGGGCGGCCGCTCCCTCGAGCTCTTCGAGGCCGTCCGGCAGTGGGCGATCGACGAGGGGGTCATCGAGGTCCCCTGGGTGAAGCAGACGCTCGCCCGGGTCTATGCCCGGCTCGACGCCCTCAAGCTGCTCAACTGGCGGATGGCCTGGAAGACCGACGCGGGCACCCTGACGCCGGCCGACGCCAGCGCCGGCAAGGTCTTCGGGTCGGAGACCGACATCGAGTCCTACCGCCTGCTGCTCGAGGTCATCGGGCGTGCGGGCATGGTGCAGAAGGGGTCGCCGGCAGCCGAGCTCGCCGGCGTCCTCGAGAGGGCCTACCGGAGTGCACCGGTCCGCACGTTCGGCGGCGGCTCCAACGAGGTGCAGCGCGAGATCCTCGTCCAGACCGCCCTGGGCCTTCCCCGAGGAGCGCGGTAGCCGTGGACTTCACCCCCACCGAGGAGCAGGAGGCCGTCCGCGGCCTCGCGCAGCAGCTGTTCGCGACCGCGACCCACCCAGGTCTCGGCGTCGAGGGCTTCGACACCGAGCTGTGGGCCAAGCTCGTCGACGCCGGCCTGCTCGGCCTGTCCCGTGACCTGCCGCTCGCCGTGTCCAGCGTGCTCGCCGAGGAAGCCGGCAAGGCCGCCGCCCGGGTGCCCCTCGTGCCAGTCCTCGCGGCGCTGCCGGCGCTGACCGACGCAGCTCTGGTCGAGGACGTGCTCGGCGGCTCGCGTCTCGTCGTGCCGGCGCTGCACGCTGACGGCTGGAAGGGCGGCGTCACGGCCACTGACGGACGCCTCACCGGCTCGCAGATCGCGGTGGCGTGGGCGTCGGAGGCCACGCACGCCATCGTGTCGGCCGGCGAGGAGCTCTACCTCGTCGACCTCGCGGGCGAGGGCGTCACCCGTGCCGCCGAGGAGGTCAGCTCGCACGAGCCGGCGGCGACGCTGACGTTCGACGGCGCTCCCGCCGTACCGCTCCCCGAGAAGGCGACCACCGCGCTGCAGCGACTGACGCTGCTCACCTGCTCCTACGCCGTCGGGGTCGCCGAGGTGTCACTGCTCATCGCGGCGAAGCACGTGTCGACCCGCGAGCAGTTCGGCAAGCCACTGGCGACCTTCCAGGCGATCACCTACCAGGTGGCCGACTGCTACATCGATGTCGAGTGCAT
>JAWWOJ010000456.1:0-3851 GCA_033851885.1 Frankiales bacterium
CCCGTCAGCAGCGCCGTCGACCGGCAACGGCCTGGGACGGCCCGGCGGTGGACCGGGTGGACCGGGTGGTGGCTTCGGCGGCGGTCCTGGTGGCGGGGGTCGGGGTGGCATCGGGAACCTGCTCGACGCGTCGACGCCGTCGGCCGAGCTGGTCGCCGCCTTGCAGGCGAAGGCCTCGTCCTACACCTGGGTCGCGGCGGCCATCGGCTCCAACAGCGCAGCAGGTCCGCAGCTCGCGAGCGGTGAGCCCGTCATGGCGATCGGCGGCTTCAACGGCAGCGACCCCACGCCGACGCTGGCGGAGTTCCAGAGCCTGGTCGCCGCCAAGAAGATCCACTACTTCCTCGGCGGTGGGGGCATGGGCGGCAACGCGGGCACCTCCGCCCAGATCACGGCGTGGGTGACGGCCACCTTCACCGCGACCACGATCGGCGGCACGACCGTCTACGACCTGACCTGATGGGCGGCGGAGGGTCAGACGCCGAGGGCGCTGAAGCCGCCGTCGACGTAGACGATCTGGCCGGTGGTCGCCGGGAACCAGTCGCTCATCAGCGCGACGACAGCCTGGGCGACCGGCTCGGCGTTGGTGACGTCCCAGCCGAGCGGTGCCCGGGTGCCCCACGCGTCCTCGAACTGCTGGAACCCAGGGATCGACTTGGCCGCCATCGTCTTGAGCGGGCCGGCGGCGACGAGGTTGGAACGGACGCCGTGGGCACCGAGATCCCTGGCGAGGTAACGGTTCGCGCTCTCGAGGCCGGCCTTGGCGACACCCATCCAGTCGTATGCGGGCCAGGCGACCCGGGCGTCGAAGTCGAGCCCGACGTACGACGCCCCCCGCGGCATGAGCGACAGCGAGGCACGCGCCAGCGAGGCGTAGGACCACGTCGACACCTGGACGGCCGTCGAGACCGACTCCCACGAGGTGTCGAGCAGGCCCTGGCCGAGACAGTCGGCCGGTGCGAAGCCGATGGCGTGCAGCACGCCGTCGAGGCCGTCGACATGCTCACGCACCCTCTTGGGCAGCAGCTCGAGGTCCTCCTCGGAGGTGACGTCGAGCTCGACGACGGGCGGGCTGCCGGGGAGCCGCTTGGCGATCCGGTTGGTGAGCGACAGCGATCGGCCGAAGCCGGTGAGCACGACCTGCGCCCCTTGCTCGGACGCGAGCCGGGCGACCGAGAACGCGATCGACTGGTCGGTGAGCACGCCGGTGATGAGCAGGCGCTTGCCTTCGAGCAGCATGGTCATACCTCCGCGAGGTGGTCGGCAAGGGCGAGCTGCAGCAGCTTCGCCTCGGTCCAGAAGACGCCGCCCTCGGGCAGCTCGAGCAGCTGAGCCCCGAGCTCCGCCGCCAGCGAGCGACCCAGGTCGGCGGGATGCAAGGTGTCGCGCTCCTGCGTGACGACGAGCGTCGGCACGTGCAGCCCGGCGAGCAGCGAGCGGTCAGGCAGCGGGCGGTCCTCAAAGCGAGGAGCGGGCGCCGGCTTGGTGATGATCTGCTGGGCGCGGCGCAGCACGAGCGCGTCGATCCCCCGCCGCTCACGCACCACGGAGGGCACCTCCTCGAGCAGCACGTCGGCGACGGTGCGGGCGTTGCCCGCGGTGATCGCTGCGCCGAGCCGGTGCAGCCGCTCGGTGGCCCCGTCCCGCCGGGTGGCGTCGATCGCGGCGGGAAGGACGAAGGCGAGCTTCCGGAACCGCGACGGGTCACGGGTCAGCGCCCGCAGGAGCGCACCGGAGCCGAGCGACAGCCCGACCGCCTGCGAGGCCCCTACCGCGTCGGCGACGGCGAGCAGGTCGTCGGCCAGGGTGTCGTAGTCCCACCCTTCCGGCTGCAGGACGCTGTCCCCGTGGCCGCGGAAGTCGAGCAGCACCCGGGTGCCGACCACCCGCGTCGCGAGCGGACGGGTCTCGGCCACGGAGCCGCCGAGCCCGTGAGCGAAGACGGTGACGGGCCCCCCTCCTCCGAGGACGACGAAGCTGACCCCGCCGATCACCCCTGACGGAGCCGGCGCCAACGGCATCAGTGGCCCATTCCGAGGCCGCCGTCGACGGGGATGACGGCGCCATTGACGTAGGAGGCCTCGTCGGAGGCGAGGAACGCCAGCACCGACGCGACCTCGTCGACGTGGGCCATGCGGCCCACGGGGATGCTCGCCAGCACCTGCTCGCGACGCGCGTCACCGAGGTCTGCGGTCATGTCCGTGTCGATGAACCCGGGAGCGACCACGTTCGCGGTGATGTTGCGGGACCCCAGCTCCCGGGCGAGTGAGCGGCTGAAGCCGACCAGTCCCGCCTTGGAGGCGGCGTACGACGCTTGGCCGGCCGACCCGGAGAGGCCGACGACCGAGGAGACGAACAGCAGCCGTCCCCACCGGGCCCGCAGCATCGTCTTGGAGGCCCGCTTCGCGAGCCGGTAGGCCGACGTGAGGTTGGTGTCGAGGACGGTGGAGAACGACTCCTCGGTCATCCGCAGCAGCAGCTGGTCGTCGGTGATGCCGGCGTTGCACACCAGCACCTCGACGGCACCTTGATGCTCCTCGACGGTTGTGAACGCGGCATCGATCTCGTCGGCGGAGGTGATGTCGCACTTCACGGTGAAGAGCCCGTCGACCTCACCGGATCGGGAGGTGACGGCGACCTTGTGTCCTTGCGCAGCAAGGGATCTGGCGGTCGCGAGGCCGATGCCTCGGTTGCCGCCGGTGACCAGGACGGAACGCGTCATCACTGCGGCCCGTTCGGTCGCTTGCCCCGCCGCTGCGGCAGGGCAGCGAGAGCCGCGAGGAGCCTGGCGCGGGTCTGTGCCGGCTCGATGACCTCGTCGACGGCGCCGCACTCCAGAGCACGGGCCAGGCCACCGGTCGTCGCCTCGTGCTGAGCGGCGAGCCGGCTCACGAGAGCTGCCCGGGCACTCGGGTCCTTCTCCGCGGCGAGCTCGCGCTTGTTGAGGACCTCGACGGCCGCGGTGGCACCCATCACGTCGACCTGGGCGCCGGGCCACGCGAACACGGCGTCCGCTCCCAGGCCCTTGGATCCCATCGCGATGAACGCGCCGCCGTAGGCCTTGCGGGTGATGACCGTGAGCCGCGGGACGCGGGCCCCGGCATAGGCGTGCAGCAGCTTGGCCCCGCGGCGCAGGACGCCTTCGTCCTCCTGGCCGACGCCGGGCAGGTAGCCGGGAACGTCCACGACGAAGATGAGCGGCAGGCCCATCGTGTCGCACCACGTCACGAAGCGGCCCGTCTTGTCTCCGGTCGCGGCATCCAGGCAACCGGCCAGCCGCTGGGGGTCGTTCGCGACGACACCCACGGTGCGTCCGCCGAGCCGGCCGACCATCGTGACGGCGCTGGTCGCCCAGTCGCGGTGCAGTTCGAGGTAGCTGCCGGGGTCGAGGATGGCCCGCACGACGGGCCGCACGTCGTAGCTGTGCCGCGGATCACTGGGGACCAGGTCGCCGGGGTCGGTGAGCACCACGTCGTCGCAGCTGCCCCGCTGCTTGCCGAGCAGCAGGGCGAGTCGCCGGGCCGCATAGAGCGCCTCGTCGTCGGTCGGGGTGACCAGGTGCGCGACGCCGCTGACCGTGCCGTGGGTGTGCGGACCGCCGAGCCGCTCCATGTCGATCTGCTCGCCGGTCACGCGCCGCACGACGTCCGGACCGGTGACGAAGACCCTGCCGGACGGGCCCATGATGACGACGTCGGTGAGCGCCGGACCGTATGCCGCACCACCGGCGGCGGGGCCGAGGACGACCGAGATCTGCGGGACACGTCCCGAGGCCCGGGTCTGCGCCGCAAAGATCCGCCCGACGGCATCGAGCGAGCCGACGCCCTCGCGCAGCCGGGCGCCGCCCGAGT
>JAWWOJ010000509.1:0-3066 GCA_033851885.1 Frankiales bacterium
GCGAAGGCCCTCGTCGACGCCCTCCTCGGCGTCCCCCTCGAGCCCGTCGATGTGAACTCATAGGGTCGCTGGGCACGCAGAAACCACCCCACCAGTTCACATCCACGCCGGGGAGACGCCGGGGAGACGGCGGGAGGGGGTTAGGGGAGGAGCAGGCTGAGGAGCTTGCCGCGGGGGCGCTTCCACTGGCCGCAGTCGCACCCGGACTGGGAGCAGTCGGTGCCGCGGCGGTGGTGCTCGTGGGCGTCCTTCGGGTGAGCGCAGCCGCGGCACGGGACCTTCTCGGGACCCTCGGTACGGCGGTCAGCCGGCGTGCCGGGGACGCGGTCCTTCATCTGCTCCACATCCCCCTATCGGCATGACCGGGCTCGGGCTGAACTAGCCAGTGTCGCCCTGGCGACGGAGGAACCGCTGGAACTCCGCGGCGATGGCCTCGCCTGAGGCCTCGGGCAGCTCCTCCTCCGGCTCGCGCTCCTCGAGCGAGGCGACGTACTCGGCGACGTCGGTGTCCTCGGCCGCCAGCTCGTCGACGTGCTGCTCCCAGGCCCGGGCCTCCTCGGGGAGGTCGCCGAGCGGGATGGTGACGTCGAGCAGGTCCTCGACCCGGCGCAGCAGCGCGACGGTCGCCTTCGGACAGGGCGGGGACGCCACGTAGTGCGGGACGGCCGCCCAGAACGACACAGCCGGCAGCCCGGCCGCGACGCAGGCCTCCTGCAGCACCCCGACGATCCCGGTGGGGCCCTCGTAGCGGGAGTGCTCGAGCCCGAGGCGACCCGCCAGCTCGGGGTCGGAGGAGGTGCCGCTCACCGGCACGGGTCGGGTGTGCGGGCTGTCGGCCAGCAGCGCCCCCAGCGTCACGATCTCGGAGACGCCCAGCTCGTCGGCCTGCCGCAGCACCTCCTCGCAGAAGCCGCGCCAGCGCATGTTGGGCTCGATGCCGCGCACCAGGACGAGGTCCCGTTCGGCGGACGCGACCCGCGCGACGTAGAAGTGCGTGGTGGGCCAGGTGATCTTCCGGGTCAGCCCGTCCTCGAGGGAGACGATCGGGCGGTTGACCTGGAAGTCGTAGAAATCGTCCGGGTCGATCGAGGCGACCTCCTCGCCCTCCCAGACGTCGATGAGGTGCTCCACGGCGTCCGTGGCGGCGTCGCCCGCGTCGTTCCACCCCTCGAAGGCGCAGACGAGGACGGGGGACCGCAGCTCCGTCACGACGTCGCGGCTCCCTTCCCGGTGGTGTGGACGATGAGCACGTCGCAGTTGGCCTTGTGCGTGATGTTGGCGGGCACCGAGCCGAGCAGCCGGCCGGCGAGGCTGTTGAGACCCCGGTTGCCGACCACGAGCAGGTCGACGTCGTTGTCCAGCGCGCCCTTCACGAGCGCGTCCACGGGGTCGCCCTCGACGGCCAGCCGCTTGACCTTCTTGGCGCCGACCTTGGTCGCCCGGTCCTCCGCGTCGCGCAGCACGTCCTCGGCCGGCGTCGAGCCCTGCACCTTGTATGCCTCGTCACCGAGGGCGTTGCGCGCGTCCTCGCGCTCGCGCGCGCTCATCTCACGGTAGGCGGTCAGCAGGTAGAGCGTCGCGCCCGCGTCCGCCGCGACGGCCGCGGCCCGGTCCACGGCGCGGAACGACGACAACGAACCATCGGTGCCCACCAGCACGGACTTGTAGCTGCTCACGCCGAAACCTCCGTCTAGACCTGCTCCGGAACGTACCCCTTTGGCGTTTGCCGCTGCTCAGTAGACTTCCGGTGTGTCCGACACCCCTCGCCCTGACCTGCTGAGCGCTCTGAAGGAGCGCGTCGTCGTGGCGGACGGAGCGATGGGCACCATGCTCCAGGCGCACGACCTGGGGCTCGACGACTTCGAGGGCCACGAGGGCTGCAACGAGGTCCTCAACACCACCCGCCCCGATGTGGTCCGCACCGTCCACGATGCCTACTTCGAGGCCGGCAGCGACGCGGTCGAGACCAACACGTTCGGCTGCAACTGGGCAGCGCTCAACGAGTACGGCATTGCCGACCGCAACCGTGAGCTGTCGCTGGCCGGCGCCCGCCTCGCCCGGGAGTCGGCGGATGCCCACGCGACGCCGGACCGGCCGCGCTGGGTGATCGGCTCGCTCGGCCCCGGCACGAAGCTGCCCACGCTCGGCCACGCGCCGTACGCCCTGCTGCGCGACGCCTACCAGGAGGCCAGTGAGGCGATGCTCGAGGGCGGCGCCGACGCGCTGCTCGTCGAGACCAGCCAGGACCTGCTGCAGACCAAGGCCGCTGTCGTCGGGGCCAAGCGCGCTGTCGCCGCCACCGGCCTCCGCGCGGCCGTCATCGCCCAGGTCACCGTCGAGCTGCAGGGCACCATGCTGCTCGGCTCCGAGATCGGGGCCGCCCTGACGGCCCTCGAGCCGCTCGGCATCGACGTCATCGGCATGAACTGCGCCACGGGGCCCGCCGAGATGGGCGAGCACCTGCGCTACCTGAGCCAGCACAGCCAGATCCCGCTGTCGGTGATGCCCAACGCCGGCCTGCCCATCCTCGGCAAGCACGGCGCCGAGTACCCGCTCGGACCGGACGAGCTGGCGGACGCGCTCAGCGGGTTCGCCGACGACTACGGCGTCGGGCTCGTCGGGGGCTGCTGCGGCACCACCCCTGAGCACATCCGCACGGTCGTCGAGCGGCTCCGCGGCAGGGCTGTCGCGCCGCGCGCCCCGCAGCACGAGCCGGGCAGCTCCAGCCTCTACGCCACCGTCCCGTTCACCCAGGACGCCGGCGTGCTCATGGTGGGGGAGCGCACCAACACCAACGGCTCGAAGGCCTTCCGGGAGGCGCTGCTCGCGGCCGACTGGGAGAAGGTCACCGACATCGCCCGAGAGGCGGTCCGCGAGGGCGCCCACATGATCGACCTCTGCGTGGACTACGTCGGTCGCGACGGTGCCATCGACATGCGCGAGGCCGCCGCGAAGCTGGCCACGGCCAGCACGCTGCCGATCATGCTCGACTCGACCGAGCCGCCGGCGATCGAGGCCGGTCTGGAGTGCCTCGGCGGACGCGCCGTCGTCAACTCGGTGAACTTC
>JAWWOJ010000441.1:0-4753 GCA_033851885.1 Frankiales bacterium
ACCTCCGCGGGGTGAGCCCAACTCATCCTGTGGGCGCGCATGGTGGACGGTATGGCTGTCATGGGCGTAGCGAGATTCGAACGTTTCTTCCGCGCGGCCGCCGGCGTCGACGTGGACAAGGACGACCTCAAGCGGTACAACGATTTCGTGGATCAGAAGATCTACGACCTGCTGATCATGGCCAGCGCGACGGCGAAGGCCAACGGGCGCGATGTGATCGCCTGGAAGGACATCCCGCTGACGCAGGGCATCCAGAAGAGCATGCACCAGTTCGTGAAGCTCGACCAGGACATCGAGCTGCAGCCGATCCTGGACCAGCTGGCCGCCCAGCCCCCGCTCGAGGTGGAGCTGGGCGAAGAGGCGCAAGCCCGTCTGGTCCCCCTGGTAGGCGGCATAAGCCTTGCTCTGGCCAGAACCTTCACGATCCTCGACCCCGGCGTGAAGAACCCGTCGACCGGTCATTGGGAGCGCAGCTTCCACCTCTTCGATCTGCTGCTGTAGAACGGTTCTACCTCGTCATGGCGGGGACTTGCGTGCCACGAGCACAACGCTGGCGAGGTCAGACGTATCGAAATAGAGGAAGCCACTGCCGTTGGTCCGCTGGCCGCGCGCCGTCACGGTCAGACCGCGTTCCGTCGCGGCGGCTTCGGCGAAGGCAATGTCGGCCTCGAACCCGACGTGGTAGACACCCTCTCCGCGCGAGTCGAGAAATCGTCGCTGGGGGCAGTCGAGCGCCGGTGGCTCGCACAACTGCAGCTGGACATTGTCCAGATCAGTGACCTTGTACTTCATGGCGAAGAAGGCATCCCGGTTTGGCACCGACAGCGTCGTGTATTCGGTGAGTGCCGGATAGTCGCGCCACGGGCCGATGCCTATCGACTCGTAGTTCTCGACGGCTCTGGAAATGTCGTGTACCACGATGCAGATGTGGTGCAATGCGTGGAAGGGGCTTCCCATGGGCAACCTTCGGCGGTGAGCTGGACGACTGGGCTCGAGCTGGACGACTGAGCTCGATTAACGACTAGGGCTCGAGGTGGGGGTACCGGTAGTCCCGGACCGCCAGGTGGTTCTCCTTGACCGAGCGCGGACTGGCGAAGCGGATCATGTTCCATACCGTCCCCGCCTTGTCGTTCGTCCCGGACGCGCGGGCGCCACCGAAGGGCTGCATGCCGACGACCGAGCCGGTGGGCTTGTCGTTGACGTAGAAGTTCCCGGCGGCGTAGCGCAGCGCCCGGTCGGCGTCCTGCACAGCGGCACGGTCCTCGGCGAAAACGGCGCCGGTGAGACTGTAGGGAGTGGACGTGTCGACCAGGCGCAGCACCTCGTCCCACTGATTGTCCTCGTAGACGAACGTGGTGAGAACGGGTGCGAAGAGCTCCTCGGTGAGCAACGGCGATCGCGGGTCATCCACCTCGAGGATGGTGGGGTCGACGAACCAACCGACAGAGTCGTCGGTGCCGCCACCGGCAACCACGAGGCCGTCGGCACGGGCCTGGCTCAGCGCCTTCGCGTGCTTGGCGTGCTGGCGGGCGTTGATGACCGCACCCACATACACCTCGGGATCGGTCGGGTCGCCGACCTTCACCTGGGCGGTCAGCTCGACCAGCCGCTGCCTGAGCGCCGGCCACAGGCTACGCGGCACGTACAGACGCGACGCCGCCGAGCACTTCTGCCCTTGGTATTCATAGGCACCGCGTACACACGCGACGGCGAGCGCGTCGAGGTCGGCGCTGGCGTGGGCCAGGATGAAATCCTTGCCGCCCGTCTCGCCGACGATCCGTGGGTAGTTGCGATAGCTCGCGACGTTCTCCCCCACCGTGCGCCAGATGTTCTGGAACGTGGCGGTGGAGCCGGTGAAATGAACCGCCGCGAGGTCTCGATGGGTGAGCGCGGCCGGGCCGAGTTCGCTGCCGATGCCGTAGACGACATTGATGACACCGTCGGGGAGGCCGGCCTCGCGCAGCAGTTGCAGCGACAGGTGCGCCACGAGAGACGCGCTCTCCGCGGGCTTCCAGACCACCGTGTTGCCGAGCAGAGCCGGCCCGAAGGCGAGGTTGTTCATGCAGGTGAAGTTGAACGGGGTGACCGCGAAGACGAAGCCTTCCAGGGGCCGGTACTCGGCGCGGTTCCACGCGCCAGGCGCCGACCCGGGCTGCACCGAGTACATGTCCAGCATCGTCTTGACGTTCATGCGGATGAAGTCGATGGTCTCGCAGGCGGCGTCGATGTCGGCCTGGTACGTGGTCTTGGACAGCTCGAGCATCGTGGCGGCGTTGAGCCGGTCGCGCCACGGGCCGAGCTGGAGCATGTCCGCCGCGCGCAGGAAGGGCGCCGCCCGTTCCTCCCACGGCAGGCTGCCCCACCACCGGGAGGTTTTCGCCGCGGCGTCGATCGCGGCGTGGACCTGCTCGATGCCGGCCAGGTGCAGCTGACCGAGTTCGCGGGAGTGCTCGTGCGGCGTGACGATCGGCATCGTTCGCCCGGTACGCGCCTCCTGGCCGTCGATGACGCTGGCGACCTCCCAGCTGGTCGCGCCGACCTCGGCGAGGGCCGCGCGGATCGACGAGCGCTCCGGCGATCCCGACGCGAAGTTCAACGGTGTGGTCGGTCCGATCGGGAACAGACCGGTACGGCCGGCGGGTGCGGTCATCAGGAACTCCAGGCTGCAGGTGGCGGTCGCAGCCGAGCGTACGCGCGGGCGTCCCGTCTCTGTCAATGGTTCAGCCATTGGCGAATCAGTCGCTGGCTCTGCGCACCCAACGGCGCATGTGCCGGTCCATCTGCTTCGCGGCGTCGGCACCGTCCGTGGCCAAGACTGCCGTCACCACATTGACGACGTCCCGACGAAGGGTCGCCGGGCTGTCGGGCTGCGGCTCGATCCGGTCGAAGCTTCGCCGTACGGCGTCGTGTATCCCGTGCGCGATAGCGATCCGCACCGAGTTGCCGGTGGCGCGGGGTAGCAGCTGGTGCACCTCGAAGTCGATGTTCTCGAGTTCGGCCCAGCCCTTGCGTCCCGGTGCCGCGTCGTGGGCACGCCGCAGCAGCACCGCGAGCTGCGCCCGGTGTTCGGGCGATGCCCGGGTCGCGGCGAGCCGGGCGTTCTCCTGCTCGAAGGTCAGCCGGAACTCGGCGAGATCCCGCTCGGACGCCCGTCGGAACATCAGCAGCGTCGCCAGCGCCTCCCCCATGAGGCTGGGGTCCGGGGTCAGCGCGAAGGCGCCGCCGGTGGCGCCGAGACGGATGTCCACGAGCCCGGTCGCCTCCAGCGAGCGCAGCGCCTCGCGCACCGTCGCGCGGCTCACCCCGAAGGTCTCGGTCAGTTCCCGCTCGCTGGGCAGTCGCTCACCCGGCTGGATGCGGCCGGCGGAGAGCGCGTCGCGTAGCTGCGCCACGATGTCGTCGACCGAACGCATGCGGTTGACCGGTAGCAACCCGGCCGCGGCGGCGGAACGCTTGTCCTGCATGCGCTAGGTGTAGCACACCGTCCGGCGTCAAACTCGAATTGGCCTGACCATTGCCTGACCCTGCCCGGGGCCGTTACACAGAGCCATGACACAGGCTTTCAGCGCCCGCCCTGCTGGCGCAGACCGGCGCAAATCTTGCGCATCACGGTCAATAGCTCGGCGGCCAGTCTCACGTGACTGGTGCTGGTCGGGAGCGCGGCGTAGATCTCGCGGGTGAGCGCTGGCTGCAAACGACGAGACCGGGTCGCCGGGCTGTCCAGGACAGCGAGACGCGGCACGAAGGCGACCGCCACGCCCGAGGCGGCCAGAGCCTGCGCGACGTCGTAGGACTCGGTCTGGAACGGCACGTACGGCACGAAGTCCAGCTTCGCCGCCGTAGCCTCCAGTTTCGCACGCGCCGGGCGTCCCGCGATCCCGCACACCCAGGCGTCTGACCGCAGCGCCTCAAGCCGGACGGAGCGACCCGGTGGACCCTGCGCCATCGGGTGGTCGGCGGGCAGCACCGCACGCAGCGGATCGGTCAGCAGATGAGCCAGCCGCACGCCGTCGCCGATCAGCGGCGGTTGGCCGTAGGAGGCCGTGAGCGCGAAGTCGAGCTCACCCGACGCGACGAGTTCCGGGCCGCCGTCCGAGGCCAGATCGACCACGGAGAGCTCGGCGTCGGGATGCCGGTACCGCAGTGCGGTCAGGGCCTCTGGCAGCAACGCGACCGCGGCGGACGGGAAGGCGCCGAGCCGCAGGCGGTACGCGTGTGTGCCCATGAACTCGGCCACCGTCTCCTCGGCACTGGCGAGCTCCGACGCCACGCGGTCGCCGTGCGCGGCCAGCAGCACGCCCAGCCGCGTCAGGTTCGTCCCCCGCGCGCCCCGCTCGACCAGCGGCGAGCCGACCTCGCGCTCCAGGCGGGCCAGCTGTTGGGACACCGCCGGAGGCGTGAGCCCCAAGGCGTGCGCGGCCCGCGCCAGACTGCCCTCCTGCCGCACCGCACGCAGCAGATGCAGCTGGGACGAGTTCAACGCCATAAAGCAAACCGTAGCGCTGACTGTTGCGGATAGTCATTCCGCTTAGCCCGGCCGTACCGGACGATCAAGATCTGGCCGAGCTGGCGACGCGCGAAGGAGGACCGCGACGATGGCACCACACGTCGCCGACGCCTCAGCTGACACGCGCGTCGATGTGGTGGTGATGGGTGCCGGGATCATCGGCGCCAGCTGCGCCTTCCACCTGGCCGAGCGGGGGTTGCGGGTCGTCGTGCTCGAAGCCACACAAGCGCCCGCGCAGGGCAGCAC
>JAWWOJ010000014.1:0-2840 GCA_033851885.1 Frankiales bacterium
GGATCAGCCGCGTGCTCGAGGAGGTGAGCCGTCGGCCGGGACCGGGCCGGGAGGTGCGCCTGCGACTGCTGACGGCTGATGGCCGGGCGGTGCCCTTCGAAGCCGTGCCGAGCAACCTGCTGGACGACCCGGCGCTCGAGGGCATTGTCATCGTCGCGCGCAACATCGAGCAGCGGGTACGGGAGGAGCGGCAGGCCAGCGGCCATGCCCGCGTGCTGGAACTGCTCGCCGGCGGTGCGAGTGTCGAGGTCGTCCTCGAGGCGCTGTGCCACTGGTTCGAGAGCATCATGGAGGGCCTCCGCTGCACGATCCTGCTGAGCGAGCAGACCCGCCACGGCCCGGTGCTGCGCGACGTGGCATCGCCGAGCATGCCCGCGGAATATCACGCGGCGATCGACGGCATCTCGGTGGCGGCGGAGTTTTCGCCCTGCGCCGTCGCCGTCCGGACCCAGGCTCCCGTGCTGGTGGCGGACTTCCACACGGATGCGAGGTGGGCGCCGATGGCGGCGCTGGCTGCGGCCCTGGACGTGCGGACGTGCTGGTCGTTCCCGATCGCCTCCCCCGCCTCCGGCCGGGTGCTCGGGTCCTTCGCGCTGTACCGCGCGGAGGCAGGGCTTCCCGACGACGCGACCGAGGCGCTGGTGGCCCGGGCGAGCCACCTGGTCGGCATCACCGTCGACCAGCACGAGCTCATCTCCCGGCTCGACCACCAGGCCCGGCACGACGCCCTGACCGGGCTGCCGAACCGGTTGCTGCTGCTGGAGAAGCTCGACGCCGCCTTGCACAGCTACTCCGAGGAGGGCGGTCCCCGTCCGGTCGTCGTCTTCCTCGACCTCGACCGCCTCAAGGTCGTCAACGACTCACTCGGGCACGAGATCGGCGACGAGCTGCTGGTCGACATGGCGCGCCGGCTGCGGGGCGCGGTGTCGCCCTTCGACCTGGTGGCGCGCTTCGGCGGCGACGAGTTCGTCGTGCTCTGTCCCGACGCCGAAGCGGATGTCGAGGCGCTGGTGACGAAGATCCTCGAGGTCGTCGCCGAGCCGATCGTGCTGGAAGGCCGGCGCATCACGCCGGGGGCCAGCGCCGGCGTCGTCATCCCGAGCCAGGGCGAGACCGCCACCGAGGTGCTGCGCGACGCCGACATCGCGATGTACCGCGCGAAGCACCGGGGCGGTGGCGGCTACACCCTGTTCGGTCAGCAGATGCGTCAGCGTGCCTTCGACCGACTCGACATCGAGGAGCAGATCCGGCACGGCATCAGCCATGGCGAGTTCCGCGTCTTCTACCAGCCCGTGGTCGACATGACCGCCGGCAACCGGTTCGTCGGCTTCGAGGCGCTCGTGCGGTGGCAGCACCCGGCACGAGGACTGCTCGCCCCGGCGGACTTCCTTGCGCTGGCCGAGGAGACCGGGCTGATCGTGCCCTTGGGGGAGTGGGTCCTGCGGACCGCTGTCAGCACTGCCCAGCGCTGGTCGACGCTCGCCTCGACCAGCGGGCTCACGATGTCGGTCAACTTGGCCGCGCAGCAGCTGCACGTCGACGAGTTGCAGAACACCATCAAGGCCGCGAGCGAGGCGATCAGCCCATGGGTGCTCGACCTCGAGTTCACCGAGTCGGCCCTGATGGACGAGACCCGCGCGGCGTCCGCAGCCATCGCCCAGCTCGCGGCGAGCGGGGCGCGACTGAGCATCGACGACTTCGGGACCGGCTTCTCCTCGCTGTCGTACCTGACGCGCCTTCCCGTGCACCGGTTGAAGATCGACCGCAGCTTCATCGCCGACCTCTCCTCCAAGCCTGAGGCGACGACCGTGGTCGCCGCCGTCATCAGCCTCGCCAAGAACCTCGGGCTCGGCGTGGTGGCCGAGGGCGTCGAGACCGAGGAGCAGCGCGACGTGCTCCTCGAGCGGGGCTGCGGACTGGCGCAGGGATATCTCTTCGCCCGCCCACAGCCCGAGAACGAGGCCCTGCCGCTGCTGCTGGCCCAGCAGCGGTGAGTCAGCTCGCCGCGGCATCCAGCGCACGGGTGGCCGCCGTGATCACGGTGGTCAGCTGGGCATGCAGCTCGAGCAGCGGCTCGAGGTCCAGGTCGAGCGCTGCCAGCACGGCATAGGGGATCGCCAGCGCCCGCCTGCGCAGGGCGCGGCCGTCGGAGGTCAGCTGCACCGTGAGTTGTCGCTCGTCCTGGGGGTTGCGGCCCCGGGTGAGAAGGCCACCCGACTCCAGCCGCTTGAGCAGTGGCGAGAGCGTGGCCGAGTCGAGCATCAGTGCCGAGGAGATGTCCTTCACCGACCGCGGTGACCGCTCCCAGAGCGCGAGCATCACCAGGTACTGCGGGTGGGTCAGTCCCATCGGCTCCAGCAGCGGGCGGTAGATCGAGATGACCGTCCGCGAGGCGACGGCAAGGGCGAAGCAGACCTGCCGGTCCAGCTGCAGCGGATCCGCACCGAGGTCGGGTCGAGGCTTGCGTGATCTTGCCGCCATGCACGAACCATACACACCCAATTAGTTAGTGTACGATCGAATCGTGAACGAAGGACACACCCGTTTCGAGCGCTTCCTGCTGTCGGTCTTCGGGCCGGCCAGCATCGGCGACCCCAACGCTCCCTACGTGCTGCCGCCCGATCCTGCGCGCGACCTCTGCCCGAGGTGCACGCAGCCATGGGACGACCACACGGTGGAGCGCCCCGACGGCCGGACCCTGGCACGGTGTCCGCAGCAGTGAAGGACTGGTACGCCGAGGCGGTCGACCAGGTGTCCGTCGAGGCCGCTCGGCTACACGCCGCGCTCGAGGCGGTCGTCGCGATGCTGGACGAAGCGAAGGGCCACCACGAGCAAGGCGT
>JAWWOJ010000022.1:0-5186 GCA_033851885.1 Frankiales bacterium
GTGCACCTCGACCTCGCCTCGGTGAGCAGCGGCGACGTGCTGTTCCAGACCGGCGCGGGCAGCGCGCGGGTCGGCGTCGTCGAGGGCACCAGCGTCCAGCTCGACCTGCAGAGCTCGCTCGGCGACGTCCGGTGCGACCTCCCCCTCGAGGAGCGCGCCCCGGCCGGTGGCAGCGACCTCAAGGTCCGCCTCGTCACCGGCCTCGGCGACCTGACGGTGACCCGCGCCTCCTAGTGTGACGCGGATGGTGCACCCGGTCAGGCGCGTCGCGCGGCGGTTCGGCTACGACGTCGTGACCCTGGTCCAGGGCAGGCAGCCCTTCACCTATCCGCTCGACTTCGACGACTCCACCAAGGCGGTGTGCGCCGCCGTCGAGCCGTTCACGCTGACCCGACCGGAACGGATCGCGGCGCTGCGCAGCGCCGTCCACCACGTGGTGGACCGCGATGTCCCGGGGAGCTTCCTCGAGTGCGGCGTCTGGAAGGGCGGCTCCATGATGGCTGCCGCCCTGTCCCTGCTGGAGAAGGGCATCACCGACCGGGACCTCTACCTGTTCGACACCTACGGCCCGATTCCGGCACCGAGCGACGCCGACGTGGACGTGCACGGCAAGGACGCCATCCACGGCTGGGAGGCGTACATGCAGCAGCAGCCGTTCACGGCGATCGCTGAGGTGCGCGACAACCTCGCGACGACGGGCTACCCGATGGAGCGGGTGCACCTCGTCGCCGGTCTCGTCGAGGACACCCTGCCGTCGCAGGCGCCGCAGCAGGTCGCTGTGCTGCGCCTCGACACCGACTACTACGCCTCGACGAGGCACGAGCTTCAGACGCTCTGGCCGCGGGTCTCCCGGGGTGGCTTCCTGCTCGTCGACGACTACGGGCACTTCGCCGGCGCCCGACAGGCGGTGGACGAGTTCTTCGGCGACGATCCGCCGTACCTGCACCGCGTCGACTACAGCTGCCGCCTGGTGGTCAAGTCCTGAGCCTGCACCACGAGGACGTTGATCACATGAGGAGACGGAGCTCCCGGGCAAGGTCACCGCGGTCCTCGACGACCACCGCGTCGAGGCCCTGCCACTGCGCTGCCCGACGCAGCTCCCGCGCCAGGCCCTCCGCGGTCGAGCCGGGCAGCGCCTCCGGCTCGCGCCACGCCGCCAGCACCCGGAGCACGCCGGACTTCCGGTCCGCCTTGAGGTCGACGCGTGCCCTGATGGCCTCGTCCTGCAGGAACAGCAGGCAGTAGTACCCATAGACCCGCTTCGGCGCCGGCACGTAGATCTCGATGCGGTAGTCGATGCCCCACAGCCGGCCCGTGCGGGACCGCTCCCACACCAGCGGGTCGAAGGGCGAGAGCAGCGCCTGACGCCTGACCCAGCGGGGCTGGGTCGCGTCGACATGCAGGTACGCCGGTTGCTTCCAGCCGTCGACCTGCACCGGCTGCAGCGCACCCTCCTCGACCAGGCTCGCGAGAGCGACCCGTCCCTCGTCCGGCCGGAGCCGGAAGTAGTCGCGCAGATCCTTCTCGGTCGCCACCCCGTGCGCGACGGCGGACCGGCGCACCAGCTCGCGCTGTGCGTCCTCGCGGGTCGGCGTCGGCAGGGACAGCACCGCGGCAGGGATGACCCGCTCCGTCACGTCGTACAACCGCTCGAAGCCGTTGGTGCGTCGCGACGTGGTCACCCGTCCGGACCAGAAGAGGTACTCGAGACCGCGCTTCACGTCGTCCCAGCCCCACCAGGTCCCCTTGCCGCGCGGCGCGTCACGCAGCGCCCCGGCTCCGCATGGCCCCTCGTCATGCAGCCGGTGCAGCAGCGACCCGACGAACTCGGGGCGCTCCTTGAAGACCCGCAGCGGTCCACCCCAGCCTTCCTCCAGCGCCTCCGCCCGCGCCATCCGCCAGCGCAGCAGCGGGTGCAGCTCCATCGGCAGGAAGGAGGCCTCGTGACCCCAGTACTCGAACAGCTCGCGGTTGCCGAACGCCAGTTGCTCGAGCAGGGGCACCGGCCATGGTCCGAGTCGGGAGAACGCCGGCATCAGGTGGGCCCGTGCGAAGACGTTGACGCTGTCGATCTGCAGCAGCTGGGTGCGCGACAGCACCCGGCGAAGCTGGCGTGCGGTGACCGACGTGGGCGCCGGGTCGTTGAAGCCCTGCGCCGCCAGCGCGATCCGGCGGGCCTGCTTCGTCGTCAGTCGCTCCACGTCTGCGATCCTGCCAGCCATGCACGTCAGAACGGCCACGGCGAGATCGGCGGTCCGGTGACCGAGATCCGGAGGCACCGTGGCTGACGTCTCGGTGCGGCTGGCCCGGCCGGGCGACGCCGAGCTGATCGCCAGGGTGCAGCAGTCGACCTGGGAACAGGCCTACGCGGCGCTGGTCGGTGCCCTGGAGGTGCCGCTGGAGCAGGTCGCGGCCGTCTGGCTCAACGCCATCGAGGCACCGCCTTCACCGGACCACCGCGTCCTGGTGGCGCTCGACGGCGGGTCGGTCGTGGGGTTCGCCGCCTGGGAGCCGACCGCGGACGGTGTCGAGCTCTCCGCGCTCATGGTCGAGCCGCGCTGGGGCCGCCGCGGTCACGGGTCCCGGCTGCTGCAGGCCGCCGTCGAGCACTGGTCGTCGTTCGAGGTCGCCCTGACCTGGGTGTTCGAGGCAGACACCGTGCTGAGCGGGTTCCTGGCGTCGGCGGGGTGGGACTTCGACGGGCTCGGCCGCGGCCTCGACACCGGCGAGCGCCTGGTGCCACAGCGCCGGATGCACACCGACATCAGGCCCGACGTCGGTGGTTCGCCAACCGCCTGACGGTCACGATCGCGTGAGCCGCTCCAGCTCGATCGCCCGGCGCATCGCCCGGCGGCCGCGCGAGGAGTCCCGCGCGGCGTCGTAGGAGGTGGCCAGCCTGAACCACGAGCGCCAGTCGTCAGGAGTCGCCTCGGCCTCGGCCTTGCGGCGTGCGAACAGCGCGTCGGCCGCGTCCCGCTCCACCCGACCGGACGGCAGCGTCGGCAGGTCCTCCTCGACGAAGCCCTCGGCAAACAGCCGCTCCCCCAACCGCTGCGAGCCGGCGGCGAGCCGGATCTCACCGAGGACGAGGACCGCGCCGAGCGCGACCAGGAGCAGCACCCCGATGCCGAGCAGGACAGCCGTCGCGGTGCCGGTGCTCATGAGCTCGACAGCCCGCACCACCAGGTAGCCGCCGACGAGCACGACGGCGCCGACCACGAGCAGCGCCCAGCGCTTCACAGCCCGAGCAGGTGCTCCAGGCCCACGGTCAGGCCTGGGTGCTTCGCGACCTCGCGCACGCCCAGCAGCACACCGGGCATGAACGACGCGCGGTCGTAGGAGTCGTGCCGGATCGTCAGGCTCTCGCCGCCGCCGCTGAGGATGACCTCCTGGTGCGCGAGCAGGCCCTGCAGCCGCAAGGCGTGGACCGGGATGCCATCGACGTTGGCGCCGCGCGCGCCGTCGAGGATCTCGCTGGTGGCGTCGGGCATAGGGGGCAGTCCCACCCGGGCCGCGGCGATGAGCTGGGCCGTCCTTCTCGCCGTGCCGCTGGGTGCGTCCGCCTTGCCGGCGTGGTGCAGTTCCACGATCTCGACACTCTCGAAGTGCTTCGCCGCGGCGGCGGAGAACTGCATCATCAGCACTGCGGCGATGCCGAAGTTGGGGGCGATGAGGACGTGGGTCGACGTGCCCTCGAGCCAGCCGCGGACCGTCGCGAGCCGGTCCTCGTCGAAGCCGGTCGTGCCGACCACGGCATGCGCACCGGCCGCGATGCACGCCTTGAGGTTGCCCATCACCGCCGAAGGGTGCGTGAAGTCGACGGCCACGTCGGCACCGCTGAGGTCGAGCGGGTCCTCGAGGTCGAGGGTCGGACCGAGGTCGAGGTCGGCGGCGGCCGAGACGGCCTTGACGACCTCCACGCCCATCCGGCCCTTCGCGCCGAGCACTGCCACCGTGGTCATGCGAGCACCTCTGCGAAGTCCTGGTCGGGGAACGGTCCGATGATGCCGAGCGAGAGCGGCCGGCTGAGCACGAGGTCGGCGGCGGCGCGCACGTCGTCGGGGGTGACCGCGTCGATGCGCGCGACCAGGTCGTCGACGGTGAGCACCTCGCCGTGCACGAGGGCGGCCTTGCCGATGCGGCTCATCTGCGCGCCGGTGTCCTCGAGACCGAGCACGAGTGACCCGCGCATCGCGCCCTTGGCACGGTCGACCTCCTCATCGGTGAGACCCTTCTCGGCCGCGGCCGCGAGCTCGGCCCGCGCGATCCGCAGCACCTCCTCGACGCGTGCCGGCGCACACCCGGCGTACACCCCGAACATGCCGGCGTCGGCATGGGCGCTGACGTAGGAGTAGGTGCTGTAGACGAGCCCGCGCTTCTCACGGATCTCCTGGAACAGCCGGCTGCTCATGCCCCCGCCGAGACCGGTGTTGAGGACGGACAGCGCCCAGCGGAGGTCGTGGTCGCGCGGCAGCGCATGGGTGCCGAGGACGAGGTGCGCCTGCTCGGTCGGACGGTCCTCGACGACCACGCCCGACAGCCGCGCAGGGGCGTCGGCGACTCGGAGCCCGTGCGGAGGGGCAGCCGACAACGAGCCGAAGGCCTCGGCGACCAGCGCCACCACGTGTTCGTGATGGATGTTGCCGGCGGCGCTGATGACCATGTCCTGAGCCGCGTAGCGGCCTCGGTAGTAGCCCTCGATCGCCTGGTGGCTCAGGGCTTCGACGCTCTCGACCGAGCCGATGATGCGGCGCCCGAGGGGATGCTCGCCGAAGAGCGCCTCGGCGAAGGCATCGTGCACGACGTCTCCCGGGTCGTCGTCGTGCATCGAGATCTCCTCGACGATGACGCCTCGCTCGGACTCGACGTCGTCGGGAGCGACGCGGGCATTGGTCACGAGGTCGGTGACGACGTCGACCGCCAGCGGCAGGTCGGCGTCGAGGACCCGCGCGTAGTAGCAGGTGTACTCCTTGGCGGTGAAGGCGTTCATCTCGCCGCCGACCGCGTCCATGACGGAGGAGATCTCGAGGGCGTCGCGCTTGCCGGTGCCCTTGAACAGCAGGTGCTCCAGGAAGTGGCTGGCCCCGTGCTCCGCCGGACCCTCGTCACGCGAGCCGACACCGACCCAGATGCCGAACGCGGCGCTCCGGACCCCCGGCACCTCCTCCGTGACGACGCGCAGGCCC
>JAWWOJ010000071.1:0-5908 GCA_033851885.1 Frankiales bacterium
AGCTTGATGTCCTTCTCCCGCTCAAGGCTGCGCAGCGCGGTCATGTCGATCTTCATGCGTCTGCTCCCTTGGTGAACTCGACCTGCACGACGGCCTTCGTGACCTCGGCCTGGAGCAGCGTGCGGGACGTGCCTTCGACGTCGAGGGTGACGTCGTTGTCGGTGCTGGCCGTGATGCGGCCCACGACGGTCTCCTCGGCGAGGGTCGCCTTCACCAGGTGGCCCTCGGCCCGGCGCCAGTGCCGCGGCTGGGTCAGCGGGCGGTCGACGCCGGGGCTGGTGACCTCGAGCACGTAGGCGCCCTCGATGAGGTCGGGGTCGGCGTCGAGGAGGTCGGAGACGGCCCGCGCCACGGCTGCCACGTCGTCGAGGTCCACCCCGCCGTCGCGGTCCACGACGACGCGGACGACCCGGCGCTTTCCGGCGGGCGAGACGGTGACGTCCTCGAGGTCGAAGCCGGTCGCGGTCACGGCGGGGTCGAGGACCTGAAGGAGCCGGGCACGGGAGGCAGCGGGCGCTGTCATGCGACCCCCCTTCTCGGGATGAAGTTGGTGTGCAGTTGTCGATCCGACCCTAGCGGGCGTTCCCGGCCGGGTCTGGCAGTCTGGAACGGTGCAGCCCTCACGACGGACCGTACTGGTCGCGGGGGCCCTGTCGTTCGCGGCGGCCTGTCGCACCAAGGTCGCTCCGCGGGCCGTCGACCCCGACGTCGCCCTGCGTTCCGCGGCCCTGGCCCGCGAGCAGGCGCTGCTCGACGCCTACCGCTCGGTCGTGGCAGCGCAGCCCGCGCTGGCCGGTCGGCTCCAGCCGCTCGCGGCCGACAAGGCCGCCCACGTCGCCGCGCTCGGCACGCCGGTCCCGAGCATCTCGACAGTCACGACGCTCGCGGCGCTGACGGCGCTGGAGCGGACCGCCGCCACCCAGCACGGCCGCGCCGTGCTCACGGCCTCGCGCTCGCTCGCCCCGCTGCTCGCCTCGCTCTCCGCGTCGTCCTCCTGCGCGCTGGCGGCGCTGTGAGCTCCGAGGCGGTCGTCCTGGGCGAGCTGCTGGCTGCCGAGCACGCGGCGGTCTGGGGGTACGGCGTGATCGGTGCCCACCTCGACGTGCACCGCCGGGTCGCGGCTGTCGCGGCGTACGACGCCCACCGGCTGCTGCGCGACAGCCTCCTCGTGCGGCTGCGTGCCCGTGGCCTCGCCACGCCGGGCCCTTTGACGGCCTACCAGCTGACCGTCACCACGCCTGGATCTGCTGTGCAGCAAGCGATCTCGCTCGAGGACGGGGTGTGCGTGCTGTGGCGCGACCTGGTGGCGTCGACCGATTCCCCGGAGCTGCGCGGCCTCGCCGTGCGGGCCTTGTCGGACGCCGCCGTCCGGGCCGTCCACTGGCGGCAGACGATCGGCGTCCGTCCCGTGACGGTCGCCCTCCCCGGCACGCCCTGACCGTCACGCTGACCGTCACGCTGACCGTCACGCTGACCGTCAGGTCCAGCTGTCGAGGAGGTCGAGCAGACCAGCCAGCTCGGGCAGGGCGGCGTCGGGCCGGACGTCGTAGGGCTCCACCTCTCGGCCGGTGAGCAGCACCGCCCTCAGCCCGGCGCCCTGTGCACCACTCACGTCGTCGCGCGGCCGGTCCCCCACGAAGACCGCCTCCTCGGGGCGGACGTCGAGCTCCTGCAGCAACGCCGCGAAGGCCTCCGGGTGCGGCTTCATGTGCGCGAGGTCCGAGGTGTAGACGCGCGCGTCCAGATGCTCGAGAAGACCCGCCTCCTTGAGCCAGCGCTCATGGAGGTCCCGCGGCCAGTGGGTGTTGGACAGCAGCCCGGTGCGCCACCCGCGGTCGTGGCAACCGCGCAGCACGTCGACCGCGTAGGGGTCATGGTCGACGCGCGCGTCCCAGGCACCGTGGTACGCCGCCAGCGCGCCGGACACGTCGAGCTGCGTCCGGGCCGCGACCGAGCGCACGATGTCCTCGGTGGTGCCGCTGCCCGTGCCGTCGCCCTCACCGACCCGCGCGTGCCACCACGCGCGCTCGGCGTCGAGCAGCTGCCGCGCCAGGGGCTCGGCATCCTCCGGAGCAAGGACCAGGGCGGCCGCGCGCCACATGCTGAGCAGGTCGTCGTTGTTCGAGGTCGAAAGCGTGCCGCCCCAGTCGAAGAGGACCCCCCGGATCAGAGCGTGACCTCGGCGACGACCTCGGCAACGACCTCGGCAACGGCCGAAGCCACAGGGACCGACCGGCTGGCACCGCTGCGGCGGTCGCGGATCTCGACGGTGCCGTCGGCGGCGAGCGTCTTGCCGACCACGACATACGTGGGGATGCCGATCAGCTCCGCGTCCTTGAACGCCACGCCCGGACTGACCTTGTGGCGGTCGTCGAGCAGCACCCGGAGGCCGGCGGCCTCGAGGTCGGCGGCGAGCTGCTGGCCGCCTTGCTGCTGCTCGCCCTGGCCGGCGACGACGACGTGCACATCTGCCGGCGCGATGGCGCGCGGCCAGATCAGGCCGCGCTCGTCGTGGGACTGCTCGGCGATCGCGGCGACGGCGCGCGAGACGCCGATGCCGTAGGAGCCCATCGTCACGCGAACCGGCTTGCCCTCCGGCCCCAGCACGTCGAGCGACAGGGCGTCGGCGAACTTCCTGCCGAGCTGGAAGACATGGCCGATCTCGATGCCACGGTTGATCTCGAGCAGGCTCCCGCAGCGTGGGCACAGGTCCCCCTCGCGGACCTCCGCCGCGGGAATCGTGCCGGCCGGCGTGAAGTCACGACCCATCGTCACGTTGCGGGCGTGCTTGCCGGTCTCGTTGGCGCCCGTGACCCACGACGAGCCGGTGGTGACCCGGGTGTCGACGAGGTAGCGGATCCCGTCGAGCCCCTGCGGGCCGATGTAGCCGCGGACCAGCTCGGGGTGCTTGGCGAAGTCCTCGAAGGGCTCGGGCTCGGCAGGGAAGACGTTGGCCTCGACCGCCTTCATGTCGACGTCGCGGTCGCCGGGGACGCCGACGATCAGCAGCTCCCTGCTGCCGTCAGGATGGCGGAGCTGCAGGACGATGTTCTTCAGCGTCTCGCTCGCCTGCACGCCGAGGAAGGTCGCGAGCGAGTCGATCGTCGGTGTGTCCGGGGTGTCGAGCACCTCGATCGGGGGTGCCGCCGACGGGTCGGTGTCCGCCGGCGCGGAGACGGTCGCCGCCTCGACGTTGGCGGCGTAGTCGCAGTTGGTGCAGGAGACGTAGGTGTCCTCTCCGTTCGGCGCGACGGCCAGGAACTCCTCGGACGCCGACCCACCCATGGCACCGCTCACGGCGAAGACGATCCGGTAGTCGAGCCCGAGCCGCTCGAAGATCTTCACATAGGCGTCCCGGTGGTCCTGGTAGCTCTTCTTGAGGCCGTCGTCGTCGACATCGAAGGAGTAGCTGTCCTTCATGAGGAACTCACGGCCGCGCAGGATGCCGGCGCGCGGCCGCGCCTCATCGCGGAACTTCGTCTGGATCTGGTAGAGCGAGACCGGCAGGTCCTTGTACGAGGCGTACTCGCTTTTCACCATGAGGGTGAACAGCTCCTCATGGGTGGGCCCGAGCAGATAGTCGTTGCCCTTACGGTCCTTCAACCGGAAGATGCCGTCGCCGTACTCAGTCCAGCGGCCGGTCGCCTCGTAGGGCTCGCGGGGCAGCAACGCCGGGAACTGCACCTCCTGCGCACCCATCGCGTCCATCTCCTCGCGGATGACCCGCTCGACGTTGCGCAGCACCTTCAGCCCCAGCGGCAGCCAGCTGTAGATGCCCGGCGCGACGCGACGGACGTAGCCGGCGCGGACGAGCAGCTTGTGGCTCGGGACCTCCGCGTCCGCCGGGTCCTCACGCAGGGTGCGCAGGAACAGCGTGGACATGCGGAGCACGGTCGGGACCTCCAGGCGGGACGGGCGAGCGCCCAGCGTATTGCCCTTGCAAAGTCCTTACACGCGACCGACACGGCGACGGCGGAAGGGGGCGGACAGTGGACCTACCCCGACCGCTACCAGACCCCTACCCATCCCGTGGAGCCCCCGATGAGCTGGACCCGTCGCCTCGCCGTCAGCACCGGCATCGCCGTTGCTGCGGCCGGCATCGCCGTACCGCTGAGCCTGTCCACCGCGAGCGCCTCGGCAGGTGCAGCGACCGATCCGCTGGCCGTCGCGATGCAGGTCCAGGGCAGCAAGCTCCCCCAGCAGCTCAAGGCTGACCTCAAGGCGGCCTGGGGTGAGCCGGACGGTCAGCGGGTGGCTGCCCTCCAGGCGGTGCTCGCCAAGGCGGTCGCCGGCGCCTACGGCACCGAGGTGCAGCAGCGGGCGGAGCGGGTGCAGAAGCGTCTCGCGGCCATGAACCCGGCCCTCAAGCTCGACCTGCAGAAGGCCGTAGAGCTCCCCAAGGACCAGCGCCGGGCGGCCTTCAAGGACATCCGACAGAAGGTCAAGGACGGGGCCTACGGCGACCAGGTGAAGCGCAACGCCAGGATCCTCCGGCATTTGCTCAGATCCCACCGGATGGGCAACTAGCCTCTGGCGCGTGCTCGTGCTGCTCCCGCCCTCCGAGGGCAAGGCGACCGGCGGCGACGGACCAGCGCTCGATCTCACCAGCCTGTCGTTCCCCGCGCTGACGACGACCCGGACGCACGTCGTGACCCACCTCGTCCGGGCGGCCAGGCGGCAGCGGACCGCCTTGCAGAAGGCGCTGCAGCTGTCTGACAGGCAGCGCGCCGAGCTCGACAAGGACCGCGAGCTGATGGTCGCCCCGACGCTGCCGGCGCTGGAGCTCTACACGGGCATCGTGTACGACAACCTCTCCTACGCGACCCTCCCGGCGAAGGCCCGCCGGCGCGCCGACGACAGCCTCGTCGTCGCATCGGCGCTGTTCGGCCTGCTCCGCCCGACGGACCGGATCCCGCCGTACCGGCTGTCCGCTGCGACCGCCGTTCCGGGCCTCGGCGGCCTCGCGCCGGTCTGGCGGCCGGCACTCGAGAAGGAGCTGTCGAGGCACGACTTCGTGGTGGACCTGCGCTCCGGGGCCTACGCGCACCTCGCGCGGGTGTCCGGCTCGGTCGAGGTGCGAGTGCTACGCGACGAGGGTGGCAAGCGGACCGTCGTCAGCCACGACAACAAGTGGACGAAGGGGCAGCTCGCCCGGGAGCTATGCCTGCACGGGGCCCGCTCCGTCGCGGAGGTCGCCGAGATCGGACGGAGCGTGAGCGACGGGGTCGAGGTCGTGGGCGGCCGGGTGGACCTGCTCCTCCACGGTCTCGCGTCTGCGCGTTAACCCTGGCGTGCCAAGATCCGCCGCATGGCCAAGAGCATGCGTGACCAGCTGCGGTGGGACGGGACGCTCCCCGACCCGCTCGACACCCCGGGGGTGAAGGGGAAGGCGCAGGCCCGCAAGCAGCTCAAGGCGATCGGGCCACAGCTCGCCGACCTGCAGGAGCGGTTGTTCGCCAACGGCAAGGTCGGTGACCACCAGCGGCTGCTCCTGCTGCTGCAGGGCATGGACGCCAGCGGCAAGGACGGCACGGTCAAGCACGTCGTGGGGCTGGTGAACCCGGCCGGCTGCCGCATCACCTCGTTCGGCAAGCCGACCAAGGAGGAGCTCGCCCACGACTTCCTCTGGCGGATCACCAACGCAGCGCCGTCGGCGGGCCAGCTCGGTGTCTTCAACAGGTCGCAGTACGAGGATGTGCTCGTCGTCCGCGTGCACAACGACGTGCCGCGGCCGGTGTGGCGCCGTCGGTACGGCCGGATCAACACGTGGGAGCGGCGGTTCGTCGATCAGGGCGGGACGATCGTCAAGGTCTTCCTTCACCTCAGCAGGGAGGAGCAGCAGCGACGGTTGCTCGCTCGGATGGAGGACCCGACGAAGCACTGGAAGATCGGTCCCGACGACGTCGCT
>JAWWOJ010000075.1:0-10497 GCA_033851885.1 Frankiales bacterium
GGCAAGGTCCTGAAGAAGGACCTGGCGTGACGGCACCGGCTGAGGTCCAGCGGCCGGAGACCGAGGAGGTCGTGGATCGGCCCTGGGTGACGATCGTGTGGAACGACCCGGTGAACCTGATGACCTACGTGACTCATGTGCTGATGGAGCTGTTCGGCTACAGCCGCGACAAGGCGACCGAGCTGATGCTGCAGGTGCATCACGAGGGGCGGGCCGTCGTGAGCAACGGGTCCCGGGAGCAGATGGAGGCCGACGTGGCCCGCTGCCATGCCAAGGGCCTGTGGGCGACGCTGTCGCACGACTCATGAGGTTCACCAGGCACCGCGGTGGGGTGCGCGCCGAGCTCGAGGCCGTCGAGGCGCAGGTCCTCGCGCAGCTGGCCAACGAGATCCTGGGCATCGTCGAGCCCGCGCACGACGACATCGAGGACCCGCTCGCCGCGATGGTCGGGCTGCCCAGCGGCGACGTCGTGACACCGGAGGACCCGGTGCTGATGCGGCTGCTGCCGGATGCCTACCGTGACGACGACAGCGCCGCGTCGGACTTCCGGCGCTACACCGACGCCGACCTCCGTGCCACGAAGCGAGGCCACGCGACCGTCCTCCTCGAGACCCTGCCCGAGGGTGGCGGTCAGATGAAGCTGGACCGCGACCAGGCCGATGCCTGGCTCGGCGCCCTCAACGACATGCGGCTCGCGCTCGGCACGTCGATGGGCGTGACCGAGGAGACCGACCCGGACGACTACGACGAGGAGCATCCGGCCCGGCAGGCGCTCGAGGTCTACGGCTGGCTGGGCTGGCTGCAGGAGTCGCTGCTGTCATGCCTCGACCCGCGCCTAGGCTCCTGACGATGCTCACGCCGCTCACGCCGCCCACGCCGCCCACGCCGCTCACGCTGCCGCGCGCGATGGTCGACCAGGTGCTCGCGCACGCCCGTCGCGACCACCCCGATGAGTGCTGCGGCGTGATCTCTGCCGCGGATGACCAGGCAGCTCGGCTGTTCGAGATGGAGAACGCCGAGCGCTCGCCGACCGGCTTCACGTTCGACAGCGCCGAGTGGCTGCGGGTCTACCGCGACATCGACGACGCGGACGAGGTGCCGTGGGTCGTCTACCACTCCCACACGATGACCGAGGCCTATCCGTCGCGGACCGACATCCGGTGGTCGGAGACGGCGGGGTTCCCCTACTGGCTGCTGGTCAGCACCCGCTCCGACGAGGACGAGGTGCGCGCCTACACGATCACCGCCGGCGAGGTCTCCGAGGTCGAACTGACCCGCACCTGACCTCCCACCCGGCCGCGTGGATGTGGACATATGGGGTCGCCAGGACCGGGCGGGCAACCCCATATGTCCACATCCACGCCGGGGTGGGGGTCAGGTGACGAGGGCGAGGGTGAAGCCGTCGTGGCCTTTGCTGCCGACCGTCTGGATCGTGGTCGCGTCCACCCGCGGGTGTGCGCGCAGCAGGTCGAACAGCTCCCGCGTGCCCAGGACGTCGCTGTCGCTGCTCGAGGCATCCGCGACGCGGCCCTGACGGACCGTGTTGTCGATCACGATCACCGTGCCTGGGTGCGACAACCGCAGCACCTGCTCGACGTACCGGGGGTTGTTGGCCTTGTCCGCGTCGACGAACGCGAAGTCGACGGGCTCGGTGAGGGTCGCGAGCGTCTCGAGCGCGGGGCCGACCAGGACCTCCACGTTCGTGATGCCGGCGGCGGCGAGGTTTTCCCGGGCCACCTCGGCGTGCCGGGGGTCGAGCTCGAGGGTCGTCACGTGCTCCGCAGCGCGCGCCAGCCAGATCGTGCTGTAGCCCCCGAGCGTGCCGACCTCGAGGACCCGCCGGGCGCCGGCGATCCGCACGAGCAGGTGCAGGAGCTTGCCCTGGTTGGGGGCGACCGCGATCGGTGGCAGCCCGGCGGCCGCGCTGCGCTCGAGTGCGCCGCTGAGCGCGTCGTCCGGCTCGTGGAGGGCGTCGACGAGGTAGGCGTCGACGTCGGCATAAAGATCCATGCCGCCCTGTCTAGTCCACCCGTCGGAACAAGCCGAGCCGCGGGTCGTGTTCACTTGTCTAGTCAGACGCAGTAGACAGGGAGCAGCTCAGCCATGGCCATCGAGGTCCGCATTCCGACCATCCTCCGCGCCTACACCGGCGGGGAGAAGGCCGTCGACGCCAAGGGCGACACGCTGGAGGGTCTGATCGACGACCTCGACAGCCGGCACGCCGGCATCAAGGCCCGCCTCATCACCGACGAGGGCAAGCTGCACCGCTTCGTTAACGTCTACGTCAACGACGAGGACGTCCGCTTCCTCGGCTCCCTCGAGACCCCTCTCAAGGACGGCGACAGCGTCACCGTCCTTCCGGCTGTCGCCGGCGGCTGATCTGTGCGCTTCGACTCGCTGATCGAGTCCGTCGGGCGCACCCCGCTCGTCGGACTCCCTCGGCTGTCGCCGTCGCCCGACGTGCGGCTCTGGGCCAAGCTCGAGACGAACAACCCGACCGGCTCCGTGAAGGACCGGGCAGCGCTCTACATGATCGCCCAGGCGGAGAAGGAGGGGTTGCTCCGGCCCGGTGTGACGGTGCTCGAGCCGACGAGCGGCAACACCGGCATCTCGCTCGCGATGGTGTGCCGGATGCGCGGCTACCGGCTGATCTGCGTGATGCCGGAGAACACCAGCATCGAGCGGCGCCAGCTGCTCACCATGTACGGCGCCGAGATCGTCACCAGCCCCGCCGCGGGTGGCTCCAACCAGGCCGTCGCGGTCGCGAAGCAGCTGGCAGGGGAGAACCCCGACTGGGTCATGCTCTACCAGTACGGCAACCCGGCGAACGCGCTCGCGCACTACGAGACGACCGGGCCCGAGATCCTCGCGGACCTGCCGACCATCACGCACTTCGTCGCGGGCCTCGGCACCACCGGGACGTTGATGGGCACCGGCCGCTACCTGCGCGAGCATGTGTCCGGCGTCCGCATCATCGCCGCGGAGCCGCGCTACGGCGAGCTGGTCTACGGGCTGCGCAACATCGACGAGGGCTTCGTCCCCGAGCTCTACGACCCGTCGGTGCTGACGTCGCGGTTCTCCGTCGGCCCACGAGAGGCGCTGCGCCGCACCCGCCAGCTGGTCGAGGAGGAGGGCATCTTCGCCGGCATCTCGACGGGGGCGATCCTGCACGCCGCGCTGGGAGAGGCGATGAAGTGCGTCCAGGGCGGCGAGTCCGCCGACATCGCCTTCGTCGTGTCCGACGGCGGCTGGAAGTACCTGTCCACCGGCGCGTACGCCGGCACGCTCGAGGAGGCCGAGGCGGCCCTCGACGGCCAGCTCTGGGCTTAGCGTCCCGTTCCGGTCGTAGTGTTGCGGCCGTGAGCGATGCGCCGATCGGAGTCTTCGACTCCGGCGTGGGCGGCCTCACTGTCGCCCGGGCGCTGCTCGACCAGCTGCCGCACGAGGAGCTGCTCTACGTCGGGGACACCGCGCACGGGCCCTACGGGCCGCTGCCCATCGCGGACGTGCGACAGCATGCCCTCGGCTGCCTCGACGACCTGGTGTCGCGCGGCGTGAAGATGCTCGTCATCGCCTGTAACAGCGCCTCCAGCGCCTGCCTGCGGGACGCCCGCGAACGCTACGACGTGCCCGTCGTGGAGGTCATCGCTCCCGCCGTACGTCGTGCTGCCGCGGCCACCCGCAACGGCCGGGTGGGCCTGATCGCGACCGCGATGACGGTCGCGTCCGGGGCCTACGACGAGGCGTTCGCCGCCGCGCCCGACGTGACGCTGACGAGCGCGGCCTGCCCGCGCTTCGTCGACTTCGTCGAGCGCGGGGTGACGACGGGCCGGCAGCTGCTGCAGCTCGCGACGCACTATCTGGAGCCGGTCGTGTCCGCGGACGTCGACACCCTCGTTCTCGGTTGTACGCACTACCCGCTGCTCACGGGGATGATCAGCCTGGTGGTGGGCGAGGGCGTCACGCTGGTGAGCAGCGCCGAAGAGACGGCCAAGGATGTCTACCGCGTGCTCGTCCGCGAGGGCCTCGAGCGCGACCCCGACGCCGCAGCTCCGCAGCACCGGTTCCTGGCGACCGGCGACCCGGAACCGTTCGCCAAGGTCGGCCGACGGTTCCTGGGGCCGCAGATCGGGAAGGTCGCCAGCATGGATCGAGAGGATCGACTGTGCAGCTGACCGTGCTCGGGTGCGCCGGCACCTTCCCGGGACCGTCCTCGCCCTGCTCCGGCTACCTCGTGGAGCACGACGGCTTCCGGCTGGTCGTGGACCTCGGTGCCGGTGCCCTCGGCAACCTGCAGCGGCATCTCGACGTCCGCGACGTGGATGCGGTCTACATCAGCCATCTGCACGCCGACCACTGCATCGACCTCGTCGCCTACTTCTACGCCCGCCGCTACCACCCGTCCGGGATGCTCCCGCGGCTGCCGGTCTACGGACCCAAGGGCACCCGCTTCCGGATCCACGCGGCCTTCGAGGAGCCGCCGGTCGACGGCTTCGACGAGGTCTATGAGTTCCGCGAGCGCGGGGAGGGGACCCTCGGCATCGGGCCGTTCCAGATCACCAGCACCATCGTCCGGCACCCGATCGAGTGCCACGGGCTGCGCATCGAGGCCGGCGGCAAGGTCCTCACCTACAGCGGCGACAGCGCCGCCTGCCCACAGCTCATCGAGCTGGCCCGCGACGCCGACCTGTTCCTCTGCGAGGCGTCGTGGCCGTCGAGCCCGACGCCTCCCGAGGGCATCCACCTCACCGGCCGCGAGGCCGGCGAGCACGCTGCCGCGGCCGGCGTCGGCAAGCTGCTGCTCACGCACCTGATGCCGTTTCACGACCCGATGGCCATGCTCAACGAGGCCAAGGAAACCTACGACGGCGACCTGGAGCTGGCGCACGTGGGAACCACGTACCAGGTCTGACTAGGGTCTCTCGCATGACTCGCGAGGACGCCCGTACCAACGACCAGCTCCGCCAGGTGACGATGACCCGTCGCTGGCTCGACCACGCCGAGGGCTCCTGCCTCGTCGAGTTCGGCAAGACCAGGGTGCTCGTCGCGGTCTCGGCCACGACGAGCGTGCCGCGCTGGCGCAAGGGGTCCGGTCTCGGCTGGCTCACCGCGGAGTACGCCATGCTGCCGCGCGCCACCCATACCCGGTCGGACCGTGAGTCGGTCAAGGGCCGCATCGGTGGCCGCACCCACGAGATCTCGCGCCTCGTCGGCCGCTCGCTGCGGGCCGCCGTCGACCTCTCCAAGCTCGGTGAGAACACCCTCGCCATCGACTGCGACGTGCTGCAGGCCGACGGTGGCACCCGCACCGCGGCGATCACCGGCGCGTATGTGGCGCTGGCCGACGCGTGCGCGCACCTGGGCCGGGAGGAGGCGCTCGTCCGCTCCGTCGCGGCGGTGTCGGTCGGCATCGTCGACGGCGAGCCGATGCTGGACCTCGCCTACACCGAGGACGTGCGCGCCGAGACCGACATGAACGTCGTGGCCACCGGTGACGGCGACATCATCGAGGTGCAGGGCACGGCCGAGGGCGTTCCGTTCTCCCGCAAGGAACTGGACGCCCTGATCGACCTCGGGCTCGCCGGCGCGGCGTCGCTGACGTCGCTGCAGCAGGCCGTGCTGGCGCAGCCTCTCTGATGTCGCGCGTCCTGCTCGCGACCCGCAACGTCGACAAGGTGGCGGAGCTGCAGCGGATCCTGGCCCCTTACGCCTTGGTGCTGGAAGCGGCTGGCTACGAGCCCGGTCCGGAGACGGGAACGTCGTTTGCCGCCAACGCCCTGGCGAAGGCCCGGGAGGGCGTGGCCTTCACCGGCCTGCCGTCGGTCGCGGACGACAGCGGGCTCACGGTGGATGCGCTCAACGGGATGCCCGGGATCCTGTCCGCCCGGTGGGCCGGACGGCACGGCGACGACCTCGCCAACCTCGAGCTCGTACTCGGTCAGCTGTCCGACGTACCCGATGAGCGCCGCGGTGCGGCGTTCGTCTGCGCCGCTGCCTACGCGCTCCCGGACGGCCGGTCCGAGGTCGTGCTGGGGGAGCTGCGGGGGTCACTGATCCGGGAGCCGCGCGGGACCAACGGATTCGGGTACGACCCGGTGTTCGTGCCGACCGGGTATGACGTGACGTCGGCCGAGCTGGCGCCGGACGAGAAGGACGCCATCAGCCACCGAGGCCAGGCCTTCCGCGCGCTGGCCCCGCTGCTGGCGACGGCGCTCGCTGCCTGACCTCCCACCTTCCCTGCTCGTATGTGAGCTGGCGACGACCTGCTGAGCGTGGCCGGGGCGGACCAGCTGAAAGAGGAGCAGGGAAGGTCCCTGGTGGCGTCAACTCGAGGTTGACGTTCCGATCCCGTCAACCTAGGGTTGACGCATGGAGATCAACGTCCGGCTGGACGAGCTCATCGCGGCGATCCGCAAGGTGCGCACCGATCCCCTGGAGCAGCTCACCGACGCGGTCGTGGCCGCGCAGCACCTGGGCGACGTCGCGGACCACCTCATCGGCCACTTCGTCGACCAAGCGCGCCGCTCAGGGGCGTCGTGGACCGACATCGGTCACAGCATGGGAGTCACGAAGCAGGCGGCGCAGAAGCGGTTCGTGGCGAAGGACCTCGACGCCGCGGACGGCTTCCAGAGGTTCACCACGCGGGCCCGCAACGTGGTCGTCGCTTCGATGAACGCAGCCGTGGCGAGCCGCAACGCCGAGATCGCGCCGGCGCACCTGGCGGTCGGGCTGCTCGCGGAGCCCGAGTCCCTCGCGGTCATGCTGCTGGCCCGGCAGGGCGTGCATGCGGCCATGCTGCGCGAGGCCGCGGTCGCCGCGATGCCGCCGGCGGCAGACCAGGTGCCCGAGCTCGTGCCGTACGACGCGGACAGCCGCAAGGTCCTCGAGCTGACCTTCCGCGAAGCGCTGCGCCTCGGGCACAACTACGTCGGGACCGAGCACATCCTGCTGGCGCTGCTCGAGCACGAGGGCGGGACGGGCCTGCTGTCCGGCCTCGGCCTCGACAAGGCCACCGCTGACCGCGACGCCGCCGAGATCCTGTCGGCGCTCAGCTAGGGGTCGTGCCCGCGGGTCCCGGGTCGACGTGCTGCTGCACGTCGACCACCAGCTGCTCGATCAGGTGCGCGTGGAGGGACTCGAACCCTCACGTCCGAAGACACAATTCCCTAAAAATTGGGCGTCTGCCAATTCCGCCACACGCGCTTGTGAAGCAGATGTTAGGCCCCGTGATGGGTCCAGCGGCACCACGTCGTGGACGGCCTAGCCCCGATCATTCGTGATCTTGTGGGCGAGCGCTTCGCTGTCCTGGTCGTGGACGTGAGAGGCGCTGTCGGAGGACCAGTCCTTCGCCGCGTCAAGAAGCGTCAGGATGAGTTCGCTCTTCGCATCGGTGTAGGCGATGCCGTCGTCAAACCAGGTGGCGGCCGCGTGCCGTTTGACGAGCGAGTACTCCTTGCATGCCTGGTCGTGGGTTCGCAGGTAGTCACGGAACAGCAGGTGCTCACGTTCCCACTCCGAGCCGGCCGCGCAGAGGTGGACATGCACGTCACGAGGCTGTGAGGGAAACGGGCGGAAGTAGCGGTGTACGTCATCGCGGCTGCGCAGCTGGAACCCGATGCCCTCGAGCTGCGGGACGTACCGTGACTCGTCCGCCAACTCGGCGACGCTGACCTGGATGTCGACGATGGGTTTGGCCGGCAGGCCAGGGACCGAGGTACTGCCGACGTGCTCGATGCGAGTGGCGGTGTCGCCCAGGCAGGACTGAAGCGCCGCGTGCCATTTCCCGTACTGACGTGGCCAGCCGGGGTCATAGTCGACGATCTGGATGGTGTCTCCCAGCCGCTCGCTCGCCTCCGTCTGCGCGAAACCGGGCCAGACATCGGGCATGACTGAACGCGCAAGCCGGATGCGTTCCGCGTGTGGAAGTTCGTGTGGTGCCAGGCCGCGAGGCGTGGCGACGAGTTCGTAGAGATCGATCACGGTGGCGTGCGGGCCTTCGACCTCTCGAAGTCGGCGCCAGGCGTCCACCGGGGTCGCTCCGGACGCCACGTTGGCAGCCTCCAGCCGGTGTCGCAGGCTCGGGCGGCGAGGCATGGTCTGAGGATGCCATCCGCCGGGTGTGCGCCTCCGCATGGGAGAGCAGCTGCTCAACGGCAACGGGACACCTCTGGTGCGGTCGCTCCGGTCGAGGGAGCATGACGGGGTGAGCACTTCTCGCGCGCTTGCCCGGCGGCTGGCTCTTTGCACGCTGGCCTCCATCGCAATCGCGGTGGTGGCCGTCCGTCTTGCGATGGGGCCTCACGAAGTCGTCTCCAGCTCGTGTCCGTACCCGGGCACCGCATGTACGACAGTGACGCTGGGCTTCCCCCTCGCCGATGCCTGGCTCGTCGTCTTCGCGGGTGTCGGCTCCTTGGTGGCCTGTTGGCGCTGGGCATCACTCACGATTCCCGAGGCCCAGCCGCGGGTGACAGCGCTTCGTCCTGAAGGCGCTACGACCGGCGGAGATTCACCACCGCCGGCGCCCCAGCCTTTGCTGTGACCTGCACGGCAGTCGCACTGGCGGGCAGCAGCGCCGCGTCCCGCCCGGCGGAGACCCAGGCCCCAGAGCCGATCCGGTATTTCAGCGTGGCTCCCATTGCCGCAACCACCCAGCCCTGGGCATCCGGAAGGGCAACTGCGACGGGGAGTACGGACTGCGGGTCGATCTGCGGCCCCGTGACGAGGTCGGTGCCGACCAGCACATAGGCATGACTGGGGTCGTTTTCCAGGCGGATCTCGCTGGCCAGGAACTGACGACCGTCAGGTGTGGCACCACGCACCGACCAGAAGCCGTAGCCCACGATCGACGCCTGGTCGAGGATCTGAGTGTTCAGGGTCTTCGAAAGGGTCTGGAGCGCGTTCCCGGTCCCGGCGGCCGCGCCGGCGAGGACGATCTTGTCGCGCCACGGGAGGGTGAACGCCTGATAGTTCGTGCTGAGCTGCTCCGCGCCGGCGATCATGCGCATATCGGCGATCCCGCGGACGGGCAGCTGTGCGACATGCACAGCGGACGTTGCGGGCTTGGTCAGGTGTATGACGCCGACGCCGTCCTGGTCGGGGATCGGCGTGAAGTCTCGGTGGACCTTCGTGTCGTAGATCCAGCCGGTGGAGACCCCGAAGTCTTCGCCGTTCTCAGCGACGGCCAGCACGGTCCGGGCAGGGTCGACGAACCAGGCGTTCGTTTCCACGCCGTCCCCGGGATCGGTGGGGTAGGTGTCGCCGACGACGACGGGCTTGCCGTCGGCGCCCGCCCCGATGAAACCGAGCAGGCTGTAGATGCCCTCGTGCTTGAGCTGGACGTCGCCGTGACGGTGGAGGAAGGCGTCCTGCTCGACAAGAGCGGCGTTGCCGGCGGGGGTGGTCCCGGCCCACACAACGTGAGCCTTCCCGCGCAGATCCTGGAAGATCCCTCGGCTGGCGTTGCCGGACGTCTTGTGGCTGGCGTTCCACGCCGTGACGGCATCCCGGAGGAACGCCGGGTCGGCCTTGAGGTCCCCGTGGACGCGCCCGTCGAACAGCGTCCCGGCGTAGTGCTGGGTGAACTTCGGTGCCGAGACCAACGGGTAACCCAGGACGCCGACTGCGACCAGGCCGGCCGTTCCTGCCGCGGTGACGACCAGCCGCGTACGGCGGCGTCGCTGTCCGCCCCTTCGGACGTCGTGCAGCAGCGTGGGCGACGGGTGAAGCCCTGCGGTCGCCTCGTTCATCAGGTCCTCGATCTCCATCAGCAAGCCTCCTGGGTGAGGGCCAGTAGGCTCCGCAGGCGCGGCAGCGCCCGGGCGGTCTGGCTCTTGACGGTGCCGACCGAGCACCCCAGCGCAGCGGCCGTCTGCTCGGTCGTGAGGTCCTCGAAGTAGCGCAGGACGATGACGGCGCGCTGGCCTCTCGGAAGGGTCGCGAGTGCCGCGATGACGTCGCGGCGAACGGTCGGATCAGCTGTGGGAGCTGCGCGGTCATGGCCGTCGAGCGGGACCTCGGGCTTGCGAGAGCGCCGCCGCCACCGATTGGTCGCCCCGTGTGCGAGCGCCCGCCGGGCGTACGCGGTCGGCTCGTCGATGCGCGGCCATGCCACGAACATCTTCTCCAGGACGTCCTGGAGAAGGTCCTCCGCTGCGGCACGCTCCCCGACGAGCAGGTAGGCCGCACGGAGCAGCCGGCTCGACGCGCCGATGACGAACTCGTCAAAGCCGTCATCACGTGCCACGCCACACCCCCTCATGCGCTCCTACCCTGGAGACACCGGCCGAGCCCGAACGGTTGTCAGGCTCATCTGGTGTCTCGGCAGGGCGCTGAGGTCCGTTGAGGTCCCCGCTCCAGGAACCACTTCCGCGGAAGGAAGTTCGGACTCGCTGTCGAAGCAAGGAGGACCCAGCACCTGCTTTGGAGTCTTCGTTGGACCGCCGCGCTGTCGCAGCCGCCTGCCTCGCCACGGTCGTCGGTGTCGTGGTGTCGGTGCAG
>JAWWOJ010000466.1:0-5460 GCA_033851885.1 Frankiales bacterium
GGTATGGGTAACCAAGGTGGTGTGCGTCAACGGCTCTGATGCGATCCAGCGTCCGCTGGCATCTGTCGTGGCGGTGTCGATCTCTCGGAGCACACGTCACTGTTCTCGGAAGCTGCTTGGTCTGAGCGTCAACCGAACCGAGGCGCCATCGCATCTTGACCAGTAGCGGAAGGAGCGTTGTGAGAGACGAGCCTGCTGGGCTGCGCGAGTTCGTCGTGGCCCGCTCAGCCGCTCTGATGCGAACGGCCGTGCTCCTTACCGGTGATCGGCACAACGCGGAGGACCTGTTGCAAGGAGCGCTACTGAAGGCCTGGCGTAACTGGGACACAGTTCAGGCAGCCGATCAGCCTGAGCTCTACGTCCGGCGCATCCTGATCAACGACTTCGTGGGGGGCAGACGGCGACTCTGGATCGGTGAACGGCCAGTCGCTGACCCACCGGAGATGCTTGGCGACGACCCTGCTCTGGTAGCGGTGGTCGACCGGGAGGCGTTGCGCCAGGCGCTCAGGGAACTGTCCCCGGGCCAGCGGGCCGCTGTCGTGTGCCGCTACTACGACGACATGTCCGAAAGCCAGACGGCGGCGCTGCTCCACGTGGCGCCGGGAACGGTGAAGAGCCAAGCCGCCAAGGGGCTGGCACGGCTTCGGCAGTTGGTTGACGACCCCGCTACTGCGACCGGGAGCTCCCATGGCAGCTGATCTCCACGACGCCCTTGCGGAACTCGTCAAGGACGAGCTCGGCATCCCCTTCGACGTCCTCGCGAGCTCGATGCGTCACAGCATCCGTCGACGCACGTTCGCCGCCGTGACGGCGGCGGGCATGGCCGTCTGCGTCGTGGTCGGCGCGGTGATCGGCTGGCAGCAGCGCCAGGGTCAGCCGTCGGTTCTCGGTAGCGACACAGGTCCACCCGTCACCACCCAGACCTACCCGCAATGGGGATTCAGCGTTGAACGGCCACTCGGATGGACTGCCTACCCCTACACCGTGAGCGCCTCCTTGTTCAGCGTGATCGGGTATCTCAGCACCGACCGGCTGACCGATCCCTGTGCCAAAACCTCCGGCGGCTTCACGTGCGGCGGGTCCGGCGACCTGGTGCTGCTCGAGCACCTGTCGCGGGCTGGCGTCCTGGTGACCCTCGGAAACTCCGGAAGCCCCGGCGTCACGTCCATCACGGCGTTCCCTGGCGAAGCGACGACCATCGGCGGCGAGCCGGCTCGCGTCGACACCCCCACATCGATCTCCTCGCAGTGTCAGACGATGGGCGGCGCCACCGAGATCCGGGCGGTGATCGCCCGCCCTGACGCTGCCGACAACTTCCTGACCGTGACCGCTTGCCTCGCCGATCCAAGCGTCGACAGCCGCAAGGAGGTCCAGCGGCTCTTTGACTCCCTGCGCTTCATCCGCGTGCTGGCGTTGGATACGCACCCAACCGGGTCAGGCAGTGCATCATCGGTCCTCGGTGGCACGTTCGGCGCCTCCAGCGGGACGGGCGGTGGCGGCTGCGGATGGCTCGAGCATGACGGACACAAGACCTACATCCGCTGGCCCGAGGGATACTGGCTGCGAGCGAGCGACCTGGCTCTGCTTGGCCCCGACGGCGCAGTGATCGCGCGGGTCGGGGACCACCTCGCCGGGGGCGGTGGCATCAGCGGACCCAGCGCCAACGGAGAAGACACACTGAGCGCCTGCGGCTTCACCGGAGTCGTCTTCAACCTCACGCTGGCCAGCGGGTAGGGCCACGGCCTGTCCACTGAGGAGACCGCCCGGTACGCCGAGCAACGACGACCGCTCCCCTTTGCACAATGCGTAAGGCTAGGCTAACGTATCTCGGGTGGCCGACGCACTCTCCGCAGCAGCGGAGCCGACCCGGCGACGTCTGCTTCAGCTGCTGGCGACAGGTCCACGGACGGTCAGCGAGCTGGCCGAGCAGTTCACGGTGACCCGGCCGGCGATCTCCCAGCACCTTGCGGTGCTGGCCGACGCCGGTCTGGTGACCGCCCGCAAGGACGGTCGGCAGCGCTTCTACAGCGTCGTACCCACCGGCATCACTCAGCTGCGCGCCGAGATCGACCGTTTCTGGAGCACCGAGCTCGACCTGTTGGTGGAAGACGCCACCAGGAGGGCAACCACGCAACCCGAGGAGCATCGCGCATGAAGATCGAGAAGACCGCACTGCTGCCTGTCTCTGCCGATGAAGCGTTCGCGCTCATCACCCAGCCCGACCGCCTGCGACGCTGGCTCGCCGTCTCAGCCCGCGTCGACCTCCGTGCGGGCGGGGAGTTCCGCTGGACCCTGACCCCCATGGCTGTCGCGGCGGGGACGGTCACGGAGGTCGAGCCCGGCCGGCGGATCGTGCTCGGCTTCGGCTGGGAGCAGTCGGCCGAGTCCCGCACGGATACGGTCACGATCACGATCGAGCCCGCCGTAGGTGGCACGCTGGTGCGGCTGGTCCACGACGGCCTTCCGGAGGACAGCGCCGAGGGTGTGCTCGAGGGCTGGACCCACTTCTTCGAGCGGCTGGAGCGAGCCGCCGTCACGGGCGACGCGGGTCCCGACGAGTGGGCCGCCGCCCCGGCGGAGCTCACCCCGCTCACGTCTGCCAACGCCACGCTCGCCGTGCTGCAGCACGTGCTGCGCGGCATCGGCGAGGAGGACCTCGGCACGTCGACGCCCTGCACAGAGTTCACGGTGGGCCAGCTCGAGGCGCATCTGCTGGGCTCGCTCAGCTCACTGACCAGCCTGGCCGGCGGCACGCTCGTGCCCGCGTCAGCCGGTGACCTCGAGTCGCGGATCGCCGACGCCGCGCGACAGGCGGTCGAGACCTGGATGGCGCGAGGCCTCGAGGGCACGGTGCAGGCCGGACCGGAGGACCTGCCGGCGACCGTCGCGGCGAGCATCCTGTCCGTGGAGTTCCTCGTCCATGCGTGGGACTTCGCGTCAGCCACCGGGCAGAAGGTAGGCGTGTCCGACGAGGTTGCGTCCTACGTCCTCGGCCTCGCCGAGCAGATCGTCACACCAGAGCTCCGCGAGAGCGCAGGCTTTGAGGCCGCGATCCCGATCAGCGAGGATGCAGCTGCGCTCGACCGCCTCATCGCGTTCTCGGGCCGCGCCAGCTGAGAGGAGGCGGCGACGTGGCCGACGAAAGCGTCAGCGCCACCACCGTGATCGATGCCCCAGCGGACGTCATCTTCGGAATCCTTGCCGACCCGGCCACGCACGCCGCGATCGACGGCACCGGCCGGGTCCGCGAACCTCTCGACACCCAGCCGCTCACCGCGGCCGGGCAGATCTTCCGGATCGCCATGTACCACGAGAACCACCCCGACGGGGGCTACCGGATGGGCAACAGGGTGCAGGTGTTCGACCCGCCCAGCGCCCTCTCCTGGGAACCCGGCCACTACACCGAAGACGGCAGCCTGGGCTTCGGCGGCTGGAGCTGGCGCTACGACCTCGCGCCGGCCGGACCGTACAAGACGAAGGTCACTCTCACCTACGACTGGTCGGCGGTCCCGGACTCGCTGCGCGGGCACCTGCAGTTCCCGCCGTTCCCTGCTGACCATCTCGGCAACTCGCTGGCCCACCTCGCCGCACTGGCCACCTCGTGAAGCACAGCCGCTGCGAGGGCTCAGGCGACCGCGGTGGCGTGGCGTGGGTTGCCGACCTCGTGGACGAGGTCGTCGAGCGGGAGGCCGAGCACCTGCGCGATAGCGGCGACGGTGAACAGCGCGGGTGTCGGCACCGCTCCCCGCTCGATCTTGCGCACCGTCTCCTCGGCGACGCCCGCGGCCGCGGCGATCTCCCGGACCGGTCTGGTGCCGCGAGCGCGGCGGAGCGCTGCCCCGAGCAGGACGCCGCGGGTGCGCTCCTGCTCGGTGAGGGCGAGGCGGACCATGCGGACAACCTACCTCGGGGCGGTACAACTGTCCCGGGATAGTTGTACCGTCCTGGTATGCAGACCCTCCCCGTGCGCTCGCCGACCGAGCTGGACGCGATGCGGGCGGCCGGCCGGGTGGTGGCGCAGACCCTGTACGCGGTGCGTGTGGCCGCCGTGCCCGGCGTCCGTCTGCGCGAACTCGATGAGCTGGCGCAGACCGCCATCAGGGAAGCCGGGGCGCTGCCGTCCTTCCTCGGCTACCGCCCGGTCTGGGCACCGACGCCCTTCAACGGCGCGCTCTGCCTGTCGCCCAACGAGGTGGTGGTCCACGGCCGACCCAACGGGCGGCGGCTGCGCGACGGCGACCTGCTCAGCATCGATTGCGGCGCGATCGTCGACGGCTGGCACGGCGACGCCGCCGTGACCGTCCACGTCGGCGAGGTACTCGAGGACGACGCGCGGCTGCTGCAGGCCACCGAGTTCGCGCTGGCGGCGGGGGTTGCGGCGGCCGTCCCCGGCGCCACGCTGCTCGACGTGGCGACCGCCGTGGACGACGTCGCCCGCGCGCACGGCTACGCGCATCTGCCCGACCACGGCGGGCACGGGATCGGGCGCGCCATGCACGAGCCGCCCTTCGTACCCAACGAGCCGACGAGCGACGCGGGCCACCACCGCCTGCGGGTCGGCAACACCATCGCGATCGAGCCGATGCTGCATGCCGGGACCAGCCGGTACCGGACCAAGAAGGACGGCTGGTCGATCGTGACGGCCGACGGCAAGCGGTCGGCCCACTTCGAGCACACGGTGGCGGTCACTGACGCCGGGCCCGAGATCCTGACGGCGCCGCAGGGGCCCTGACCGCCGCGGCTGTCCTGGTGTCGAGGTTCGTCCCCTACTTGATGCTGCAAGAGATGTCGACGTGGTTCACGCTGCCCCATAGGACGAACGTGCTGACGCCGCAGCCCGGGAAGTTCGTGACGTCGAGCTGGTAGAGCCCCGGTCGCAGCTGCACCGTCCTGCTCGAGCCCGAGGCGACGGTCACCGTTTGAACACGTCGGCCGATCTGCTTGATGTCGACGTGACCGACGGTGGGCCCCACTGAGTTCCCCGACAGATCCGTCGGTCCGCCGGACGTGCTCACTGTGACACGCACCTGACCGCTCCCGGGCAGGCCCACGCCCATGACGGCTCCAAGGAGGAGGAGCACGGCTGCGAGCAACCACGGCCATCGCCGGCCCCGGCCCTCACGTACCAGTTCGATCGGGTGTGCTCGCCGCTCATCGCCCCAGGTCGGGAGCGTCGACCGTGACGTCACGGGCAGACCGTACGCCCCTTGCCTGGCACTCCCAAGGGTGATCACACGTGGGCCTGAGTTACCTGACCCTGCAGCACCTGAGCGGCGCGGCAGGGTCCGCAGGCGGCCGTTGTCCGTTACCTTCACTTCTGCGAAGGGAGCTTCCCCATGCTCGACCGACGCAGGACGCGGCTCGCGTGGGCCGCGCTCGCTGCCGTGACCGTGCTCGGTCCCTGCCTGCCCGCGCACGCCGATCCTGGCAACCCGACCCCGTCGGAGCTCAAGCGCGCCC
>JAWWOJ010000135.1:0-9612 GCA_033851885.1 Frankiales bacterium
TGGCTGGTGGGGCGCCGAGCCGCCGTATCACGCGCCGGTCTTCGTGCTGAGCCACAACCGCCATGATCCGATCCACATGGACGGGGGGACCACGTTCCAGTTCGTCACCGAGGGCTTCGAGGCGGCCTACTCCGCGGCGTGCGAGGCCGCTGGGGACAACGGGGTGGACATCGCCGGTGGGGCCTCGACCGTCCGACAGGCGTTGACCGCCGGCGTGATCGACGAGCTCACCCTGGACATCACACCCGTCCTGCTCGGGTCGGGTGAGCGCATCTTCGACGGCGTCGAGTCCTTCGGCTTCGAGCCCGCCGAGGTGCTCCACTCACCGCTGACCACCCACATCAGGTACCGCCGCGTCAGCTGACTCCGTTGGCCCGCTATCGGCGCTCTGCGGCCCGCGGCCCGCGGGCGGCCGACTCTCCGTGACGGAATCGAGGTGGCGGGAGTAGTTCGGTCTTTCGGCATGATGGCCAGGTGACGACGCTGCCATCCTCTCGCATCCCGGACCCTCTCGATGCTCCGGTCATCCGGTGGGGTGTGTTGGCGCCTGGGGGTATCGCGCACGGGTGGACCGCGGCGCTGCACGCGAGGACGACGTCACGAGTGGTGGCAGCCGGCTCGCGCTCCCTCGAGCGCGCGCAGGCGTTCGCGGCCGACTTTGGAGTCGAGCGGGCATACGGCAGCTACGAGTCTCTGGTCGACGACCCCGAGGTAGACGCCGTCTACATCGCCAGCCCACATTCCAAACACCACGAGCACGCGTTGCTGGCGCTCAACGCTCGTAAGCCGGTGCTGGTGGAGAAGGCGTTCACCCGCAACGCGGCCGAGGCGGTGGAGGTGGTGGAGGCGGCCCGGGCAAAGGGTCTGCTGGCCGTCGAAGCGATGTGGACGCGCTTCCTGCCTCACCTCGACGTGGTGCGCAGAACCCTCGAGGAGGAACTGCTGGGCGAGGTCAGGACCGTCGGAGCCGATCACGGCCAGTTGCTGTATCCCGACGGTCCACGGCGCTTGGCGGATCCCGCGCTCGCCGGCGGCGCACTGCTCGACCTGGGGATCTATCCGGTCTCCTTCGCGCACCTCGCCATCGGCGCCTTCACCGACGTTCAGGCGACGGGGACGCTGGCCGAAACCGGGGTCGATGCGAGCGAGACGATTGCGGTCACCGGGCGGCAAGGCGCCATGGCCACGCTTACTTCGACGATGCTCGCCAACACCCTGTGCTCGGCGTCGATCTCCGGGACCACAGCGCGCCTGGAGATCGATGGCCGGTTCTACCAACCGAACGTTGTGCGTCTGCTCGACCCCGACGGCGGCGAGATCGACCGTTATGAGCCACCGAGCCGGGAGCACGGATTGGCCTACGAAGCCGCTGAATTCGCGCGGCTTCTGACCGCTGGGAAGACCGAGTCCGACTTGCTGCCGCTGGAGGAGACAGTACGGATCATGCACGTACTCGACGAGGTCCGCAGGCAGCTCGGCGTCCGCTTCCCGGGCGAGGACTGAGCCGGCCGACCAGCGCCAAGGGCTACTCAGGCGTCCACCGGTAGCCAGTACAGCGCCGAAGCGGTCGCTCAGAAGTTTGCCGGCGGCCAGCTTCTTCACGGCAACGCGACGAACCGTGTCCAGGTCGGCTGTCCGTGCCCCGCTGCGTTTCGTGATGCTCTCGCCTGGCAACGTAGGTCGAGAGCAGAGAAAGCCATCGGCATGCTCGGATGAGGACGGACACGACATGGCGGTCAGCACTCCCGCCGTCAGCGCTCAACCCGACGAGCAGCCTGAGAGCTTTACTCACCGGCAGATCCTGGTGATCATGTCCGGCTTGATGCTGGGCATGTTCCTGGCGTCGCTCGACCAGACCATCGTGTCAACGGCGCTGCCGACGATCGTGGGCGACTTTCATCGCAGCGACTTGCTGTCGTGGGTGATCACGTCGTACCTCCTGGCGAGCACCGCGTCGACGCCGCTCTGGGGAAAGGCCGGGGACCTCTACGGCCGCAAGCGCGTCTTCCAGCTGTCGATCGTGGTGTTCCTGCTGGGAAGCGTGCTGTGCGGCGCGGCGCAGAACATGTACGAGCTGATCGCGTTCCGCGGCGTACAGGGCATCGGCGGCGGTGGCCTCATCTCGTTGGTCTTCGCGATCATCGGCGACGTGATCCCGCCGCGGTCGCGCGGGCGCTACCAGGGCTACTTCGGTGCGGTGTTCGGCATGTCGAGCGTCGTCGGCCCGCTGGCGGGGGGCTTCTTCGTGGACAACCTGAGCTGGCGGTACATCTTCTACATCAACCTGCCGCTCGGGATCGTCGCGCTCGTCGTCACCAACCGCGTGCTGCAGCTGCCGAAGCGGACCCGCGAGGTCAGCATCGACTGGGCGGGAGCCGCGCTGGTCGTCGGCGCGGTCTCTTCGGTCCTGCTCGCCACGCAGTCCGGCGGCCGGAACTACCCCTGGGGCTCCTGGCAGATCGTCGGGCTCTTCCTGCTCGGCGTCCTGCTCATCGTCGGCTTCGCGCTCAGGGAGCGGGTCGCCCGCGAGCCCATCTTGCCGATGGAGCTATTTCGGTCGCGGACCTTCAGCGTCAGCAACATCATCGCCTTCGTCAGCGGCGTGGCCATGTTCGGGGCGCTCGCCTTCCTGCCGCAGTACCTCCAACTCGTACACGGGGTGTCGGCCACCGAGTCGGGACTGCTCCTGCTGCCGCTGCTGGTCGGGCTGCTGGTCATGAGCATCGGCTCCGGGCGGTACATCTCCGCGACGGGCAGGTATCGCTGGTTCCCCCTGGCCGGCACGACGATCGTCACGATCGGACTGAGCCTGCTGACGCAGCTGGGTGCCCACACCTCGCTCACGGTGGTCGGGGTCTACATCCTGGTCTTCGGCGCCGGTCTCGGGCTGTTCCTGCAGGTGCTGACCCTCATCGTGCAGAACTCAGCCCCGATGAAGCAGATGGGCGTCGCCACCTCCTCCGTGACGTTCTTCAGGTCGATGGGCGGGACCATCGGCGCCGCCGCCCTCGGGGCCGTCCTCACCTCGCGGCTCGCCACCGAGCTCACGCACCTGCTCCCCGCCGCCGCGCTGAAGCAGAGCGGAGGCAAGACCGTCGACATCATCTCGAGCCCCCAGGCGCTCAACGGCCTGAAGAAGACAATGCCTACGGTGCACGAGGCCATCATCCAGGCCTACTCCCACGCCCTCGACCGCATCTTCCTGGTCGCGATCCCGGTCGGAGTGCTCGCCATGGTTGCCTCATTGTTCATCCCGCAGAGCAAGCTGCGTTCCGGCAACGCCGAGGCCTCACCCGGGGTCGCCGCGGCGGCGGGCGGCGGTCACTGATGCCCGGGATCACCATCTCCGCCGCCTACGGACTGGCCGGCGCCGCTGTCGCGGCGAAGGTCGCCGACGACCTGGCCATGCCGCTGCTGGACCGGGCGATCAGCGCCCAAGTCGCCAGCGCGCTGCACGTGACCGTCAAGGAAGCCGAAGAGGGCTGCCCGCATCGGTCGTTCACCGAGCGCTTCTTCGCAGTCCTGTCGCCGCTGGCATCCGGAGTCCTCGGAGCAGGTACGGACGCGGCCCCGCACGAGCCCGCCCCCGAACCTGCCGACGACTTCCGCCAGCAGTCGGAGCAGATCATTCGGCAGGCCGCGCTCAACGGCGCCGTGATCCTCGGACGCGGCGGCTCCGCGGCCCTCCGTGACGAGCGGGACGTCCTGCGGGTACGGCTGTTCGGCCCTGTCGAGGCAAGGCTGAAGCAGGCGATGGCCACCCTCGGCATCGACGAGGCGACAGCTCGGCGGCAGATGCACGAAGTCGACACCGCTCGTGAGCACTACGTCTGGCGGCTGTACAAGGTCGACGCCAACGACCCCGCACTGTTCCAACTCCAGCTGGACAGCACCGCGCTCCCACTCGACAGCTGCGCCGACCTGATCGTGCGGGGCTACCGGGCATTGCTGGGCCAGGTATAGCGTGCGTCCAGGCGAGAAGGACGGCCACGACGTCGTGGTGACCGGCGGCGCCGAGCACCCGGAGCCCGACGGCGAGTTCGGCGCCGAGTACTGGGAGGACCGCTACCGACGCGGCGAGCCAACGAGCCTTCAGCGTCCAAGCCCGTCGCTCGTCGACGAGACCGGTGGGTTGTCGCCAGGTCAGGCCCTGGACGCTGGCTGTGGAAGTGGCGCCGATTCGATCTGGCTGGCCTCCCGCGGCTGGCACGTCACCGCCCTCGACGTCTCGGCCACGGCGCTCGCCCATGCGCGCAAGACTGCTCGCGCGGCCGGAGAGGACATCGCGGACCGGATTGAGTGGGTGCACGCGGACCTGACCGACTGGGACCCGGGGGAGCGCCGCTTCGACCTCGTCACGTCCCACTACGTCCACGTGCCGGGGCCCGCCGAGGACCTGTTCGGTCGGCTCGCGTCCTGGGTCGCACCCGGCGGGACGTTGCTCGTCGTCGGCCACGATGGCCACGCGCACCCGCGCGGTTCGCAGGTCTTCACTGAGCAGGTCACGGCGGGGTTGCCCGAGGACCAGTGGGAGGTCGTCGTCGCGGAGTCCAGGACCCAGACCGTCAGGCACCTCGCCGACGAGAGCGTCGTCACGCTCCACGATGCCGTCGTCCACGCGCGACGGAAGGGTCCGTCGCGGCTCGGACCAGCCGCCGACTGACCAAGGATGCGGATCTGCCGTCGACCTGCGCACAGTCGACCTCTCCGATCCGCCGTTCGCTTGAGGAGCCGTCATGGCAGACATCGACAAGGCTGTTCAGATCCCTCCCCACACGCTGCAGGAGATCGACCACGTCAACGACAGCAACCTGACCCCTGTGGTCTTCATCCACGGGCTCTGGCTGCTCCCCAGCAGCTGGGACCGATGGGCAGACGTGTTCACCCAGGCCGGTTACGCACCGATCACCCCGGGCTGGCCAGATGACCCTGACACGGTCGAGCAGGCCAACGCCCATCCCGAGGTCTTCGCCCACAAGACCGTTGGGCAGGTGGCCGAGCACTACGCCGCAGTCATCAGCAGGCTGCGCCACAAGCCGGCCGTCATCGGCCACTCCTTCGGGGGACTCCTCGCCCAGATGGTCGCCGGACGAGGACTGTCCGCCGCGTCCGTCGCCATCGACGCCGCCCCATTCCGGGGGGTGCTGCCGCTGCCCATCACGGCTCTGAAGTCCGCTTTCCCTGTCCTGGGCAATCCTGCGAACCGGCACCGCGCCGTGCCGCTCACCTACGAGCAGTTCAGGTTCGGATTCGCCAACGCCGTCGACGAGGACGAAGCCAAAGACCTGTACGCCACCTTCGCCGTACCAGCCTCCGGAACGCCGCTGTTCCAGGCTGCGGCCGCGAACCTCAACCCCTGGACGGAGGCGAAGGTCGACACCAAGAATCCCGAGCGAGGTCCACTGCTCATCGTGTCCGGCGAGAAGGACAACACGGTCCCCCGCGCGATCGCCGCCGCCAGCTTCAAGGCCCAGCAGCACAACCCTGGGGTGACTGAGTTCATCGAGCTGCCCAACCGTGGTCACGCCCTCGTCATCGACAGCGGCTGGCGTGAGGTGGCTGACAGCGCCCTTGCCTTCATCCAGCGCTTCGTGAAGTAGCGCTGTCTGCCGCTTCGGCCGTTGGAGCAGGGCATCGTGATCGAGACCGTGAGGGAGTGACGTGGCCAGACTGATCTATGCGGCGATCGCCTCGCTCGACGGATATGTCGAGGACGTGCAGGGCAACTTCGACTGGGCGGCGCCGGACGAGGAGGTGCACTCGTACGTCAACGACCTCGAGCGGCCGATCGGTACCTACCTGTATGGCCGACGGATGTACGAGACGATGGTGTTCTGGGAGACCGTGGGCACCGGCGACGACCAACCCCTCGTGATCAGGGACTTCGCGGCAACCTGGCGGGCGGCCGAGAAGGTCGTCTTCTCGCGGACGCTTCGTACCGTGACGAGCTCACGCACCAGGCTCGAGTCCGACTTCGACCCCTCCTCGATCAGACAGCTCAAGGAATCCTCGGCCGGCGACATCACGGTCGGCGGTGCTGAGCTCGCCGGTAAGGCGATGGCCGCAGGTCTGGTCGACGAGTGCCACCTCTTCCTCTGCCCGATCGTGGTCGGTGGCGGGAAGAGCGCGCTTCCTCGCGACGTGTTCGTCCACCTCGAGCTGCTGGCCGAACGTCGCTTCCGAAGCGGCGTCGTTCACCTCCACTACGCGTTGAAGACCTGACCGGAAGGCAGGCTCAGCTGGCGGGTTCGAGGAGCTGCAGGTCCAGCTCGACCTTCACCACGTCGCCGAGGGCGACGGCGCTGATGCCGGGAGGCATCGCGATGTCGATGCCGAAGTCCTTGCGGCGGACCTCGGTGGTGGCCTCGAAGCCGGCATGGCGAGGGCCGCCGGGGAAGGACTCGACCCCGCCAAGCTCCACCGCCAGGGTGACCGGACGTGTGATGTTCCCGATGGTGAGCTCGCCTTCGACCTGGTACTCGACTCCGGCACCGACGATCCTGGTGGACCGGAACAGCATGGTCGGGCGCGTCGCGACATCGAAGATCTCGGGTGAGAGCACGTGCGCGTCACGGTCGGCGTTTGCGGTGTCGAGCGAGGCGACGTCCACGGTGGCGGTGACGGTGGTCGTGTCGAGCGTTTCACCGATCACGATGTCTGCCTCGAAACGCGTGAAGCGTCCGCGCACCTTGGACACCCCGAGGTGGCGGATGGTGAACCCGATCGAGGAGTGGTTCGTGTCGACGGCCCAACGGCCGGGGATCAGGGGCAGGGAAACAGCTGACGGTGTGGTGGTCATGACCTCAGCATCAACGCCCTCACGAGGTCTGAGAAGGCCGGGTTGATCCTGGTACTGGCAGGGCCACGGTCTTTCGCCGCTCCGGGTGCATGCTGGGAGGGTGACGACGATGGCCGAATACCTACGCGCCCGCCGTCAGCAGCTGCAGCCGGGCGATGTCGGCCTGCCCGACAGCGGTCGTCGGCGCACTCCCGGACTGCGACGCGAAGAGGTAGCGACGCTTGCTGGGATCAGCATCGACTACCTGGTGCGGCTCGAGCAGGGTCGCGACACGCGGCCGTCGGCAGGTGTGATCATGGCACTCGCCGACGCGCTGCGGCTGAGTGACGAGCAGCGTCAGCAGCTGTACACCCTGGCCATGGTCAGTCAAAGCGCGGAGCTCTGCCCCGGCCCCCCGCCGCTGGCCCGGACCGTGGCACCGACCATCGCGGTGCTCCTCGAGCGACTGACAACGACGCCGGCCTACGTAACCGGCCCGGCCAACGACGTACTGGCCTGGAATCACGCGTGGGAGCTCCTCGTCGGTCCGCTCGGCATGTTCGAGGGATCTCCGAACCTCGCCCGGCACGTGTTCCTGCACCCTGACGCCCGAAGGGTGTACCCGGACTGGGTCAGTGCGGCCGAGGAGCAGGTCAGCCGCCTCCGCGCAGCCTCGGGTCGCTGGAGTGACGATGCGGCCTTCGCCGCCCTGCTGGACGAGCTGCGCACCTCCCCGGAGTTCGTCGAGCACTGGGCGATCCTCGCGATGCCCGAGAAGCGCCGAGGTACCAGGCAGATCGCGCATCCCGACCTGGGCCGACTGCGGTTCGACTACGAGGTGCTCCTGCTGCCCAACGACATCGACGAGCAGCGGCTCATCACCTGGCTCCCCGCCGACGAGGCCACCGCTGCAGCCCTCGCGCGGACAGCTGAGGCAGCCGGCCCGACGAGTCCCGCCCGGCTCCGCGTCATCGGCTGAACGGCCCGCAAGTCCCGCGGGGCCATTCGGGTGACCACAGGTTCCTTTCAGCCCGAACGGGAAGGTTTCCGTTCGGCAAGGACGGTCCGTGCCCTAGGCGGGTGATCAGCATGGGTAGGTTCCAAGCCCTCTTCGGACGGCCCGAGTTCCTGCGGGCCTTCCACGGATGGATGACCCTCGCCTGGGGGGCACTCATTCCGATCACCGTCTTCACCGGCCTCAAGGGCTCGATCATCTGGATCGCCTTGATGAGCGTGTGGGCCAACTTCGTGGGTCACTTCTCGTCGTGGCAGGCCGCCCGCGTCGAGGTCAAGCAGGACGACCAAGTGGACGAAGCGCTGACGACGGCTTCCGACCCCACCTCGCGGCAGCCCCTGACGGCGCAGAGCAGCTGAAACATCCCTGAGTGAACGCTTGGGGTTCACCTGTTGCGGACGGCGCGGAAGTGCCACGATGAGCACATGACGCTCCTCGAGCTCGCAGCGGTCGCCGCGTTCCTGCTCGGTGACGCTGCCGTCGGCTACTTCTACTTCCGCTGGATGCGCCGCTGACCGCTGCGGCGGCAGGGTGAGAAGGCGCTCCCGCTAGTTTGGCGCGCATGCGACGGCCGGGCCTGAACCCCCCACTGCTGGGGATCATGGCTCTGGCCGTGGTGCTGCGCACCCTGCTCTGGTGGCCGAGGCACAACTTCTTCGGCGTCCTCGAGTACGACGACGGCGTCTACTACGTCGCCTCCAAGCTGCTCCTTGCCGGCCGGCTTCCGTACAGCGACTTCACGATCGTGCACCCCCCTGGCCTCAGCCTGCTGCTCCTGCCGGCCGCCACGGTAGGGGACCTGCTCGGTGACGCTGCGGGGATGGCGGCGGGCCGCATCGAGATGCAGCTGTTCGTGCTCGCGAACGTCGCCCTGATCTATCGCCTCGGTCGCCTGCTCCCGCTCCAGTCCGGCCGCCGGGTGCCGCTGCTTGCTGCTGGTCTGTACGCGGTAATGCCCAACGCGGTCAGCGCCGCGCACACGATCCTGCTCGAGCCACTCGTGACCTTCGCGTGCCTCCTCGGCAGCTGGCTGCTGTTCCGCAGGCCGGTGCCGGGTCGCGGGGCCCTGTTCCTGGCCGGCTTCTGCTTTGCCGCGGGGGCCGGCCTGAAGCTGTTCGCGGGTGCCTACGTGCTCGCCGCCTTCGTCACCCTCCTGGCCTCGAAGCGCTACCGGGCCCTGGGGTCGGTCGTGCTCGGCGGGGTCGCGGGCACGGTCCTGCTGCTCGTGCCGTTCTTCCTCGCCGATCCCCGGGCGGCGTGGCACGACGTCGTGGTCACCCAGCTCAGCCGCCCGACGAACCCCTCCGTGCCGCACGGTCTCGATCGGATCGCGAGCACGGTCGGGTTCGGCTACGCCACCGTGCCGCTGGGCCTGCTGCTGCTCGTCGCGATCGCCATCGGCACGGTGCTCGCCTGGCGTCGGACGCGGTCACCTCAGCTGCTGTACTGGGCAGTCTTCGCCCTCCCGGTGCTGTACGCCTTCGCGAGCTCACCGACGTACTTCTTGCACTATGGCGAGTTCCTCGGCCCGGCCGTTGCCCTCCTTGCCAGCCAGCTGGCCGTCCTCCGTGGGCGAATCAGCTGGCCGCAGCTGGCCCTGGCAGCAGTCGTGGTCGTCTTCGGCATCGGTACGGGCGTCGCCGCGACCGACTTCCGCGGCCAGCCGGACCTCCGAGCGCTGGCCGCCTCGCACGTGCCGGACCATGCCTGCGTCTATTACGACGCCGTGAGCCTGGCCCTCGCGGCGGAGGTCTACCAGCCCTCGTCGCCCACCTGCCCGTCCTACGTCGACGGCCGCGGTGTCGCCCTCACGCAGAAC
>JAWWOJ010000175.1:0-7662 GCA_033851885.1 Frankiales bacterium
CCTGACGCAGGTCGACGTCGGCGAACTGCTCCCATCCGCCGAGGATCTCGCCCAGCATCGAGATTGCCCGGCGAGCCTTAGCCTCGCGGTCCAGCCCGACGATCATCAGCCCCATCGTGTTGCGCCAACCAGCGGACAGGTTCAGGGCCACCTTGAGTTGACCGGACGGCGGCTCGCCCCGGGTGCCGCTGAGCTGCACGCGGTCCGGGCCGACCTGCGTCAGGGTCGTCGTGTCGAGGCGGGCCACCACGTCCGGACCGGCATAGGCGGGCGACTGGATCTCGTACAACAGCTGCGCCGTCACCGTGCCGACGGTGACGGCGCCGCCGGTGCCAGGCTGCTTGGTGATGACGGCGGACCCGTCCGCGGCGACTTCCGCGATCGGGAAGCCCGGGTAGCGCAGGTCGGGGAGCTCCTCCTGGAAGCAGTAGTTGCCTCCCGTCGCCTGCGGTCCGCACTCGATCACGTGGCCTGCGACGACGGCACCGGCGAGGGCGTCGAGATCGTCGGCCTTCCAACCGTGCCACCAGGCTGCGGTCCCCACCACGAGCGAGGCGTCGGTGACGCGCCCTGTGATGACGACGTCGGCGTCCGCCGCCAGTCCACGCGCGATCCCGAACGCTCCCAGGTAGGCGTGCGCGGTCACCAACTGCGCTCGGGTACTGGACAGCGGCGCACCGGTGTCGAGGTGGCGGAAGTCGCACCCCTGCCGCTGCAGTTCGTCGACCCGGGGCAGCAGGTCGTCACCGTCGACCACGGCGATCCGTGGCGACAGGCCTGTCTTTCGAGCGAGCTCGCGCAACGCCTCGGCGCAGCCATGCGGGTTGACCCCGCCGGCGTTGACGACGACCCGGATCCCGCGGTCCAGGCACTCACCCAGGACATCTTCCATCTGGGCGAGGAAGGTCCGGGCATAGCCGGCGAGAGGATCCTTGCGGCGCTGCTTCCACAGCAGCAGCATCGTGAGCTCTGCCAGGTAGTCGCCGGTGAGCACGTCGACCGGTTCTGGGCCGCGCACGATGTCGGAGGCGGCGGCCCGCCGGTCTCCGTAGAAGCCGGAGATGTTGGCGATCCGGACGGGTCGCGGCTCGGTCGCCTGCTCCAGAGCCATAGTGGCTACTATATACAGTCTGGCCGTCAGGAGGACGTATGGGTCGTGACCGCTACACCGAGGAGCAGCAGGCACTGCGGGGCAGCGTCCGGGCGTTCCTCGACAAGGAGATCACTCCCTACCGGGAGCTCTGGGACGAGCAGGGCCAGATCGATCGCAGTGCCTGGCGCGCGGCCGGTGCCGCGGGCCTGCTCGGCCTCGGCGCCCCGGAGTCGCTCGGCGGTGGCGGGCAGTCGGACTTCCGGTACCGGGTCGTCGTCATGGAGGAGATGCTGCGCGCCGGCGCGGCGTCGTTCAACGCCGGCACGTGCGTGCAGGACGACCTGGTCCTGCCGTACCTGCTGGACCTCGGCACCCCCGAGCAGCTCCAACGGTGGGTGCCGCCGCTGTGCAGCGGCGACGCCATCGGCTGCCTGGCCATGACGGAGCCTGGTGCGGGCAGCGACCTGCGTGGGATCCGGACGACGGCCCGCCGGACATCGCAGGGCTGGTCGCTGACCGGCTCGAAGACCTTCATCACGAATGGTGTGCTGGCTGACGTCGCGCTGGTCTTCGCCCGCACCGTCGAGCAGGGCGAGCCGACCGGATTCAGCATGTTCGTCGTACCGACCGACAGCGCGGGCTTCCGGCGCGGACGGCCGCTGAAGAAGCTCGGTCTGCTCGCCAACGACACCGGCGAGTTGTTCCTGGACGAGGTGAGCCTGCCTCCCGAGGCGCTGCTCGGGGTGGAAGGGCGCGGCTTCGTGCACCTGATGGAGAGGCTGCCGCGCGAACGCATGTCGATCGCGGCCACCTCGTTGAGCCTCGCCGCGGCCGCCTTGGAGTGGACGAGCACCTACTGCTTCCAGCGCACTGCCTTCGGCAAGCCGATCGGAGACTTCCAGAACACCCGGTTCGTGCTGGCCGAGCTCGAGACCGAGGTCGACGTCGGAACGGTCTACCTCGACTCGGCTGTACGCCGGCTCAACGATGGCGTGCTCTCCGCGGTGGACGCGGCGAAGGCCAAGCTGTGGCTGTCGGACCTGGTCAACCGGGTCGTGGACCGATGCGTTCAGCTGCATGGCGGGTACGGATACATGCGCGAGTATCTCGTCGGTCAGGCCTTCACCGACGCGCGGGTGCAGTCCATCTACGGCGGCACGAACGAGATCATGAAGGAGATCATCGGACGCGACATCGCGGCCCGGCACGCGTGAGTGGTCTCTAGGGTGCCGCCGGCTCGCGGCTCGTGCGCAGCTGGAGAAAAGACTCGACGTCGTGCTCCAGGAGCAGCCGGTCCTCCACGAGCCGGTCCACGGCGCGTCGCCACCGCCGCTCGTGGTCGGCATCGTTCGGGTAGAGCCGCGCGGTCTTCTCCGGTGCGAAGGGGACGACTTCGCCGAGCGTCGGTCCGCACGCGCAGCGCGGCAGGTACTGCGCTCGGGGTGCCTCCAGCCACGGCACCCGGACGCCGCCGACGGCGTTGCCGTGCTCGTCACGCACGATGCCGTCGACACTGGCGGGGTCGCGGGCGATGAGCGGCACGTGCGGCATCGCGATGCCCTCCCGCACCCATCGGTCGAGCCCGTGAAAGATCGCCTTGAGCACGGCCTGGTAGGGCTCCTTGGTGTGCAGGTGGTCGTCCACGGGCCGCTCCACCTGATCGTGGCCGATGACGTGCGGCGCCCCCGCCAGCTCGATGCCACGCACCCGGGGGACGTCGCTGTCCGGCGGAGCTGTCATCGTCGACTGCACGATGGTGCCAACGACCTCAGCCTCGCTGAGGACGTTGACGAGGACCGCGTCGACCGGCCGGTGAGCTGGCGCTGCCGACACCACGAGGCCGTAGGCGTCGAGCAGCGGACCGCCGTCGGTCAGCCGCCGCAGCTCGTGCCACCCGTGATCGAGGAACAACCTCCAGAAGTGTGCTGTCTGCGACGCGCCGCAGCCGTAGAGGCGTTGCGCGGAGGCGGCAGCAAGCTCGGGGCTCGTCCGGAGCAGCTGGGCGACGTCCGCCATGATCGGGTGGCCCTGTGGATGGGCCATCGCCATCGTCCACGTCAGCGCGAACGAGTCGGTGCTCGGCCCCGGGTAGGAGCGCAGCCTCGGCGGGCGCTGATAGGTCTCCAGCCGTAGTGGACCGTAGCGTTCCTGGTCCTGCTGCTTGAGCGCCTCGATCCCGCCGGCGAACCCGTAGAGCTCACCGAAGGAGCTGTTGTGCACCGAGACGCCGACCCAGGCGTGACCGCTGCGCATCATCCAGTCGCCCACGGACGCCCAGGTGGCCGGCATCTCACCGATCATGTGCAGGGGCTCCAGGAACAGCGACCCCGACGCCCGCGAACCCGCCACGGGTCGGCGCAGCAGAAACCGCGTCAAGTAGGGGACGTCATCGGCGATCCGGGCGCCGTCGGGGTCGAAGGCATCTGCAGTCCCGGCGACGAACCACTCCTCCTCCAGGTAGTCGTGCGCTCGCAGCTCGGGCGGCTCGTTCAGCGCGACCCGGCCCGCCAGCGTCGCGGCTGCCACACTCACCGTGCGCGACGTGGTGCGGCCAGCTTGCTCGCGTGCTCACCTTCGCCGCGCACCGCGAGCGCCTCGACGACCCGGTCGGTCTGCGCAGCCTGCTCGAAGGAGAGCCGCGCGAGCCAGAAGCGCAGTACCTGGCCGAGGGAATAGCGCACGAACAAGGCTGTGCCGACCACACTGAGGCCGACTCCGAGCAGCGCCAGCACGATCGCGTCGCGCTGAGCGAGCGCGTCGGAGCTGCTGTGGCTCATCAGGTAGGCGATGAGACCGACGATCGGCCCTGCGGCGAGCAGGGCTGCGGACACGCGCAGCAGCAGCCGGTCGCGAGCCGCCGCGGGGTCCCGCAGCCCCATGTCCGCAACCTGCGCCTTGAACTGCTCGATCCGGTCGTTCATCGCTTCCCCTCGTGGGTTCCGCCGAGGTAGGCCTCGGCTAGTAGTGCCTGGACGTGCGCCGGTGTGCCTTCGTGCGCGACCCTGCCGTGCACGACGACGGCCGCCCGGTCGGCGACCTTCAGGACCACATCGGCGAACTGCTCGACGACGACCACGCTGACACCATCAGCGGCGATGCCGGCGACGACGGCGTAAAGGTCCTCGACGACGAGCGGCGCAAGGCCCATGGACAGCTCGTCGAGAAGCAGCAGCGCCGGGCGGGTGGCGAGCCCGCGTGCCATGGCGAGCATCTGCTGCTCCCCACCCGACAGGGTCCCGGCGGCCTGATCGCGACGTTCGGCGAGCCGCGGGAACCGGTGGTAGGCGATGGCCTCCACGTCCTCACGACTGCAACCGGCGTACGTCATCATCCACAGGTTCTCGCGCACGGTGAGGTTCGGGAAGACGCCACGTCCCTCGGGGATGACGCAGACACCGCTTCTGGCGAGCCGGTCCGGTGCGGTGCCGTTGACGCGATGGCCGAACAGCAGCACTTCCCCGCTGCTGGCCGGGTGCTGCCCCGCGATCACCTTCAGCGCCGTGGTCTTACCAGCGCCGTTCGGGCCGAGGAGCGCAACAACGCTGCCCGCCGCCACCGTCAGGTCGAACCCGTGCAGAACCTCGATGCCGTCATAGCCGGCCCGGATGCGTCGCAGCTCGAGCAGCGGTGGATCGATCGCTGCGGGCTCGCGAGGCTCCAGCCGAAGCACCGTCATGAGCCGACTTCCTCGAGGTGGCCGAGATAGGCGGCCCGGACGGCGGGGTTCGCCTGCACCTGTGCCGGCGTGCCGACCGCGAGCAGAGCGCCGAAGTCCAGCACGTGCACGGTCGTGCACACCTCCATCACGAGCTGCACGTCGTGCTCGACGAGCAGCACGGCGACACCGTCATCAGCGAGCCGCCGGAGCAGGCGGGCGAACGTCTCGGTCTCGGCCTCGTCCTGCCCGGAGGCGGGCTCGTCGAGCAGCAGCACCTTCGGGTCGCATGCCAGCGCCCGGGCGAGCTCCACGACCCGGCACTGGCCGGTCGGCAGTGCGGTGACCCGGGTGTCGGCGACGTCCCCGAGACCGGTGAGGTCGATGATGCGCTGGACGCGCTCGTCGAGGGAGCCGTGCTGCCTCGGCGCCCAGCTCCGGTGAACGTCCGCGGCGACGCCGATGTTCTCGCGGACGGACAGCATCGTGAAGAGCTCCAGGCGTTGGAACGTGCGCGCGAGACCATGCCTGGCCCGCTTGTGCGGCGACAGCCGGGTGATGTCGTGGCCATCGAGCACGACTCGGCCGCTGTCGGGTCGCTGCAGCCCGGTGATGACGTTGAACAGCGTCGTCTTGCCCGCCCCGTTCGGGCCGATGAGTGCCGTGAGGCTCCCTGCCTCGGCCGTCACCGAGACCTTCGACAGTGCCGTGTGCCCTCCGAACCGGACGGTCACGCCGGCCACGTCAAGTCGCGCCACGGGACACCTCGCTCAGCGACATCCGGGTCTGCTCCAGCCGCAGCACCTGGTCGAGGTCCGCGACCCGGCTGGCGGACCACGGCTCGTCGACGCCCAGCCACTCCAGCGAGATGACCTCTGCGGCACCAGCGGGGCGGCGGCGCCGCGAGGCCGCACCCAGCCCGACAAGGACGGTGACCGCCATCGCGACCCACATCGTCGGGTTGCCGAACACGTCGAGCAGGCGCACGGCGTACCACGCTCCGCAGCCGGCCACCGTGATGCTCAGGACGACCGCGTCCTCACGGAGCGGAGTGAAGCTGCGGGAGACGTCCGCGGCTGCGCCACTCGGCGACCTGCCCAGTGCGATGCCGACGATCCCGGGCAGGATCGGCTGAACGCGGGTCAGCCCGCTCCAGAGCGACGGCAGCAGTGGCAGCGCCGCGTAGAGGCCCACTCCGGCGAACAGACCGGCGCTGACGAAGCCTGCTCCTCCTGCGACGACGAGCATGAACAGCGGAAGCCCGCTGAGGAGCTGGAAGTCCGCCGCCGTGATCGAGGACTGTTGCATGGCAAGCAATGACCCACCGAGGCCCGCCATCCCCGCGCTGAGCATGAACACGCCCAGGCGGGCACCGACGAGGTTGAGGCCGAACGTCGCGCACGCTGCCTCGCTGTCGCGCAGCGCGAGCAGCCGCCTGCCGTAACGGCTGCGGCGGAGCGCAACAACCAGGGCGCTCATCGCGGTGAACGCCGCGACGGCGAGGAGCATCTGCCGGCGGGGCGTGTCGAAGGTGTAGCCGAGCACGGTCAGCGGCGCGATGTCGAGGCTGCCGGACGGGAAGAACGCAAAGCCGGCGATCTCCGGCAGATTGAACAGCCAGCGATCCAGGACGACCGCGAACGACAACGTCGCGAGCGCGAGGTAGATGCCTGAGAGCCGCAGCGACGGAAGCGCGACCAGGCCACCCACGAGGGCGGCCACGACCACGGCGGTCACCACGCCGAGCAGTGTCCCGTTCGAGACGTGCGCCGCAACGGCCGCGCCGATCCCGGCGAAGCTCAGCTGGCACAGGGAGACCTGCCCGGCGAAGCCGACGAGCGGGACGAGGGACAGGGCGACGATCCCGACCGCGAAAACCTTGGCGTAGGCGATCGTGTCGGGACCGGACAACGTGGTGGCGAGGACGACGCCGAAGGCCGCGATGACGGCGCAGTACGTCGCTGCGCCCCGCAGGCTCGGCGCCGGAAAGTACTCGCGGGAGCGGACGTGCGTCCGCAACGGGCGGCTCGGCAGGACCAGCAGCACCGCGAACAGCACGAGCACCGGGAACGCCGGGCGGAGCCCCGCGAGCCGCTGGTCCTGCGGGAGGTACCCGGCGAGGTAGCCGTCCCCGAGGCCGACGACGAGCGCCCCGACGAACGTCAGCGGAAGGCTGCGCAGGCGGCCGAAAGCCGCCGCCGCGTAGGCGTTGACGATGAGCAGCGACAGGGTGGCGGCGTTCAGCCCCGCACTGGAGACGATGAGGATGCCGCCAAGCGCTGCCAGCGATGTGCTCAGTGCCCACGACAGCTGGGCGACCCGGTCGGTGCGCACCCCGTTCAGCAGCGTCAGGGGGCGGTCGTCGACGACGGCCCGCATGGCGACGCCGGTGCGGGTCCGTGTCAGGAAGACCTTGAGGCAGACGGCGACGACCACAGCTGTCGCGATGGTGATCAGCTGGTGGTAGGTGATCGAGACGTCACGGGTCAGGGTCAGCTGACGACCCTCGAAGAACGGTGCGACGACGCGCCCGACGGCCGGCGACCAGACGGCCTGCGCCAGCCCGATCATCGCCACCAGCAGCGAGATGCTGACGACGAGCCGGGTCGCCTCGGTCGTGCCCGCCAGGCCCCGCATGATGACGCGCTCGAGCAGGATCCCGAACAGCGGCGCCAGGACGACCAGCACCAGGAGGGCAGCGGGCAGGGTCGGGATGCCCCAGGCGACGTGCAGCTGCCAGTAGGCGAAGGCAGACAGCATGCCTGCCGCGCCGTGCGCCACGTTGAACACACCGGTGGTCGCGTAGGTGAGCACCAGACCGCTCGAGATGACCGCGTAGATGGCGGACGTGCTGAGCCCGACGAACGTGAAGATCATGAACTTGTCCACGGGGCTCCTCTCTCCGGAGCGGTCG
>JAWWOJ010000196.1:0-2820 GCA_033851885.1 Frankiales bacterium
ACACCGCAATGCTCGCTCGTATCCGTAAGGCGCAGGAGGAGAACGAGGGCTTCACCCTCATCGAGCTCCTCGTTGTCATCATCATCATCGGCATCCTGGCCGCGATCGCTATCCCGGTCTTCCTCAACCAGCGCCAGAAGGGCTACGACGCCCAGGCGAAGAGCGACGCGCGCAACACCGCGACGCTCGAGGAGACCTACCTCACCGACTACACCGCCTACGTCGCAGGTGACCCCACCACGACGCTGAGCGCCAAGAAGTCCGGCAACGTCACCAGCCTCACGGTCACCACCTACAGCGACGGCAACCACGCCGGCAAGGCGACCACCGGCTCGGCGAACAACGGCGGCTACTGCGTCGACGCGCTGTCCGCCTCGGGCAAGCACTTCTACTACGACAGCGCCGCGGGCGGCATCACCACCACTGCCTGCCCGTAAGCACCCCTGCTCCACCGAAGAGGCCCCGCGGCAGCTGCCGCGGGGCCTCTTCGCGTGCGCCCACACCGGTGCGGCATTCGGGTGAACGCTGATTGCTCCGTCCCACCCTCAACCGGCCGTCGGCGCACGACGATTAATTCCTTGCAACCAGCAACGGCACACCCGTCGTAAGGCGGGCTCGCAAAGCCAGGGGACCTGCACGCAGGTCAGCCCAGCTGCCTGGTCCGACCGGACGGTCGGCTCGGGACCACCACCGAGAGGAACAACCGCAATGCTCGCTCGTATCCGTAAGGCGCAGGAGGACAACGAGGGTTTCACCCTCATCGAGCTCCTGGTCGTCATCATCATCATCGGCATCCTGGCCGCGATCGCTATCCCGGTCTTCCTCAACCAGCGCCAGAAGGGCTACGACGCCCAGGCCAAGAGCGACGCGCGCAACACCGCGACGCTCGAGGAGACCTACCTCACCGACTACACCGCCTACATCGCCGGGGACCCGGTCACGACACTGGGCGCGAAGAAGTCCTCCAACGTCACGAGCCTGAACGTCAACACGTGGGCTGACGCAAGCCGCGGCGGCACCAAGGACGCGGCCGGCAACGCCGGCATGTACTGCATCACGGCCGTCTCGAAGTCGGGGACGTCGTTCTACTACGACAGCTCCCAGGGTGGCTTGACCAGCACCGCCTGCTAGTCGTTGCTCGACCCGGAGGGCCCGCGCCGCTTGGCGCGGGCCCTCCGTCGTGCCGGTGGCAGGCCCGCTTCCCAAGATCAGCCGTGCCACCCAGATGGCATTTCAGGGTCAAGCCGGGCGCCTCCTCAGCCGATGTCACCGGGGAGGAGAGGAGTTCGCCATGCGGCGGGGTAAGCGGACGGAACAGGGCTTCACGCTGATCGAGCTGCTCATCGTCATCCTCATCATCGGCATCCTGGCCGCGATCGCGATTCCGATCTTCCTCGGGCAGCGCCAGAAGGGCTACGACGCCCAGGCCAAGGCGGATCTCCGGGCGCTGGCCGACAACGAGGAGAGCTACCTCGTCTCCAACAATGCCTACGGCACCATTGCTGAGCTCCAGGCGTCCGGTGCGCAGATCTCGCGGAACCAGCAGGTCACGCTGTCGGTGGTCCGCTACACGCGCGAGGCGTCCTACTGCCTGTCCGCGAAGCACGCGAGCTCCCCGACGACCTGGTACTGGGACAGCCTTGGCGGCGGGCTGCAGCCCGCGACGGCCGGCGGCTGTCCTGCTGTCACGACGGGAACGACCGGGGACAGCCTGCCGTGATCATCCGACCCACTCACTCTCCGCAGTCCTTCACGACGAGGCGATCATGAGAACCCGTGCAACTGAGAACCTCCGCCGTCGTATGGACGCCGGCGACGAGGGCTTCACGATGGTGGAAGCAGTCGTCGCGCTCGTCGTTGCCGCTCTCATCTTCACCGCCGTCGCCGCCGGCATGGTGCAGGCGATCCGCGCGACGCTGTTCGCACGCCAGAACCAGCAGTCCGTCGACGTCGTCAGCCAGCAGGTCGAGACGCTGCGCGGGGTCGACTACGCGTCGCTCAGCCTGAGCGCCTCCGACCCGATGTTCTCGAGCGACCCCTCGATGAAGCAGGTCGGGGGCGCCTGGTACGCCGACATCGACGGCAAGGGCAACTACGAACAGGTCGTCACCCTTGCGAGCGGTGCGGCGGTGCCCACCCACATCTCGACGGTGGTGCGCAACAACACCAGCTTCACCATGAAGACGTACGTGACGACTCCTCCGACCGACAGCGCCGCGACCACCGACTCCTACCGGCGGCTCACCGTCGTCGCGAGCTGGACCGCGGCCGGTAGCTCCCACACGCGTCGTACCTCGACCTTCGTGACGACCACGAGGCGGGGACTGCCGCTCCCGAACTACACCTGGACCCAGTCCGGCATCACCAACCCGGTTCTCTACGCCCAGGGCTCGACGCAGCCGCTCGTCCTCGAGGGCGACCTCACGAACCGAGGTGCTCGTGACCGCTGGAGCCTGAGCGCCACCGTGAAGAGCCCGTCCGGCGTGACGCTCCCCTGGACCTGGGTGTGGTATCTCGACGACGGCAACGGGACCTTCGGCCCCGAGGACACCCGGGCCGACACCAACGCCGACGGCACCTTCGACACCGGCACCATCAACACCGACGACGTGCGACGCGTGTGGGCCGTGACCTACCTGTCACCCTCGGAAGCGCTTACGGCCAGCTGCAGCTCCGTCGCGCTCGCCAGCTGCGACATCGTGTCGCTGAATGCGGTGTCGACGTCGATGCCCACCGACGTCGCCGACCAGAAGCCGCCGATCGTCAACCAGGTCAAGGTCTCGGCGCCGGTCTGCGTACCGGTCAGCCCGACGTGCCTCT
>JAWWOJ010000213.1:0-9458 GCA_033851885.1 Frankiales bacterium
GCCGTACCGCCCTTGGCCAGGGCATCGGCGATGTGCTCGCGGATGATGTCGACCTGGCTCGGCATCGTGATCGGCCCGTAGGAGACGCCTGCCTCGATCTTCTTGGCCTTTTCGGTCAGCGCCGACAGGAAGCCGTCGTAGGCCTTCTCGGTGGCGTAGACCCGCTCGATGCCGATGCAGGTCTGGCCGGCGTTGCTCATGCCGCCCCAGAGTGCCGCGTCGGCGGCCGCCGTCAGGTCGGCGTCGTCGTCGACGATCATCGCGTCCTTGCCGCCGCACTCCATGAGCACCGGCACGAGGTTCTCGGCGCACGCGGCCATCACCTTCTTGCCGGTCCGCGCCGAGCCGGTGAAGGCGATCTTGTCGACGCCCGCGCGGCACAGCGCGGCGCCCGTCTCCCCGAGCCCGGTGATCAGCTGGAAGACGTCGTGGTCGGGCACGACCTCCGCGAAGGTGTCGACGAGCCACTTGCCGACAGCCGGGGTGTATTCACTCGGCTTGAAGACGACGCAGTTGCCGGCGGCGAGCGCGTAGGCGATCGAGCCCATCGGCGTGAGCACCGGATAGTTCCAGGGACCGATCACACCGACGACACCGAACGCCTGGTACTCCAAGGAGGCGGCCTGGTTGGCCATCATCATCCCGCTCGGGATCCGACGCGGCCCGAGCACGCGGCGGGCGTTCTTGCCGGCCCAGGCGATGTGGTCGACCGCGATGCCGGCCTCGAGCTGCGCGTCGCCGACCGGCTTGCCGTTCTCGCGGTGGACGAGCTCGCCGAGCTCCGGAAGGCGCTTGGCCAGGATCGCCTTCCAGGCGTCGAGCTTGTCCTTGCGCCCGCTGAACCCGAGTCCCTGCCACCACGCGTGCGCCGCGCGGGCGCGGCCCACGGCGGCCTCGACCTCGGCGGCGGAGTGGATCGGGAAGCTGGCGTGGACCTGGCCCGTCGCGGGCTCGAGCGAGTCGAAGCTCGGTTGCGTGGGGCGTTCCTGGGCGATCGTCATCAAACCTCCACAGACGGCGGGTGACGCACAACGGTACGCGAAGCGCGCCATGCCTCCAGGCCGCACACTGGTGACGTGTCCTCCGATCCTGTGCGCGTCACCTCCGCCGGTCTGTCGGCGACCGAGGAGCGTCAGGCCAGGATGCGTCGCTACGCCCTGACCCAGCTCGTCCGGGCTGGCTGCTTCGTCCTCGCCGTCGCGCTGCCGGTGCCGATCTGGGCCAAGCTGCTGCTGGTCCTGGGTGCGCTCGTCCTCCCCTGGATGGGCGTCGTGGCCGCCAACGCAGCGCCCTCGCGAGAGCGGGTCGGCGACAACGCCATGGTCGGGCGCATCGAGCCGGTGCGGCTCCAGCTCGACCCGGGTCGCACCATCGACCAGGAGGACTAGGTCTTGCTCTTCAGCGCAGCTTTCTGCTGCTGCTTGTAAGCCCGCACCTGGAGCAGCGTCTCCTTGCTCGTCACATCGGCCACCGAGCGGAAGGCTCCCTGTTCGCCATACAGGCCTGCTGCCTCGCGCCATCCCGTGGGCTGCACGTTCAGCCGCTTGCCCAGCAACGCCAGGAAGATCTTCGCCTTCTGCTCGCCGAAGCCCGGGAGCGCCTTGAGCCGCGCGAGCAGTTCGTCGCCGGTCTTGACGCCGTTCCAGACGTTCTCGGCCTCGCCGCCGTGGTGCTCGACGAGGAACCGGCACATGTCCTGCACCCGGCCGGCCATCGACCCGGGGAAGCGGTGGATCGCCGGTGGCGTCGCGAAGATCGCGCCGAGGTCCGGGTGCTCGGCGATCTCGCCGGCATCGAGCTTCCCGATGCGCCCCAGCAGGTCGTAGGGGCCGCGGAACGCCTTCTCCATCGGGATCTGCTGATCCAGCAACATGGCAAGGAGCAGTGCGAGGGGATCGCGGCTGATGAGCGCATCGGCCTCGGCGTCACCGCTGATGTGAAGGTCAGGCATGGGGGCACTTTCGCACGTGCGACGGACGGGTCGAGGTGGCACGTGGATGACTTCCGCGATAACGGGACGTGACCGGTGCGTGACATGCGAGGATTCGGCACCGCCGTGTCTGCCTGGGAGGCCACCCGTCTTGCGCACCATCCTCGAGTTTCTCAAGGCAGAGCACGCGTCCGTCCTCGTGGGAGTGCACACCGCTCTCGGCGCGAAGATCGCCGAGGAGGCCGGCGTCGACGGCCTCTGGATCTCGAGCTTCGAGGTGCACGCGGCGGCCCGGCTGCCTGACGCGGACATCCTCGGCACACAGGACTACCTGGAGATCGCCAACCGGATCGTCGACCGGGTGCAGAGCCCGGTCCTGGTCGACGGCAACGCGGGCGGTGGCAACGCCATCAACACGATCCGGATGGTGCGCGAGTTCTACAAGGCCGGCACGAGCGGCATCTGCATCGAGGACAACGTCTTTCCCAAGCGGTGCACCTTCTACGACGGCATGCAGGAGGACATCGAGAAGACCTCGACCTTCTGCGGCAAGCTCGACGCGGCCCTGGACTCACGCCCGGACGACGGCTTCGCGGTCATCGCCAGGACCGAGGCGCTCACGAAGGGCCTGGGCCTGGACGTCGCCCTCGAGCGCTGCCACGCCTACGCCGAACGAGGCGTCGACGGCATCCTGATCCACCACAAGGGCAAGGACAAGGAGGCCGTGCTCGAGTTCGCCGAGAAGTGGCGGGTCGACCACGAGACGCCCCTCGTCTGCGTCCCGACGACCTACGGCGGGGTGACCTACGACGAGCTCGACCAGGCGGGCTTCCGCCTCATCATCATGGCGAACGCCGGGATCCGCGCCCAGGTCCGGGCGCTGCAGAGCACGATGCAGGGTCTGATGGCCCACCGCAGGCTGGCCGACGTCGAGGAGCAGATCGTCCCGATGGACGAGATCTTCCGGCTGGTCTACGTCGACGAGCTGAGGGCCAATGAAGACCGTTACGTCCGCTGACGGGCTCGCCCAGCAGCTGGTCGGCGAGGGATACCGGTTGTTCGTCGGCGTGCCCGACAGCGGCCTGCGTGGCTTCATCGAGGACGTCGACGCGCTGGACGGCGTCGAGCACGTCATCGCGACCTGGGAGGCGGAGGCCGTGGCCATCGCCGCCGGCGCCGAGCTCGCCGGCACCAAGGCCTGCGTGTACCTGCAGAACGCCGGGCTCGGGCACGCCATCAACCCGCTGACCTCGCTGTGCATCCCGTACGGCCTGACGCCGCTGCTGGTCGTCGGGCACCGGCACACCCTGCCGCAGCACGAGGTCATGGGCCGGGTCGACGCGGCCCTGCTCGAGCTGATCGACTACCCCCTCGCGATCCTCGTCCACGGTCCGAACAATGAGGGCTGAACCCACCTCGCGGTCCGCCGCGATCCAGCAGATACTCGGGCGGCACGGCACGGACGCGGTCTACGTCGCGTCGACCGGCTACGTCTCCCGGGCGGTCGCCGCCGAGGTGGGTCCTGAGCACGTGGTGCTGTACATGCAGGGCAGCATGGGGCTCGCCCCGGCGATCGGGCTCGGCATCGTGCTGGGGTCGGACCGGACCGTCGTCGTCCTCAACGGGGACGGCGCCCTGCTGATGTCGCTGGGCACCACCCACACCATCCGCGACCACGCCCCCGCCGACCGGTTCTTCCACTACGTGCTGGACAACGGCTGCCACGAGTCCGTCGGCGGCCAGCCGTGCGCTGCGCTCGAGCAGAGCTACCCCGGCGTCACGGCGATCCTCCCGATCACCCGCGACGGCAAGCCCCCTCGCGTCCCCGTCTCGCCACCGGACAACGTGGCCCAGGTGCGGGCGAGGATCCTCCGATGAGGCTGGCGCCCCGGACCCAGGTGCTGTTCAACCCCGGTCCCGTGAACCTCGACGCCGAGGTTCGCAGCCACCTGTTCGACGTCGAGCTGTGCCACCGGCAGGACGAGTTCGAGCGCCTGCTCGAGGCGGTTGAGCGGGGGCTGTTCGCCGCCGCGGAGCTCAGCCCGGAGACCTACGCGCTGGGGCTGCTTCACGGGTCCGGCAGCCTGGCGGTGGACGCGGCCCTCGCGACCTTCGTCCGCGGCAAGGTGCTGGTCCTGGACAACGGGGTCTACTGCACCCGGCTGGCCACCACCTCGGCGGCGCTCGGCAACGAGGTGATCTCCGTCGCGCTCGGCACCGGCACGCCGGTCGACCTGGACGCCGCAGCGGCCGCCCTGGCCGAGCACCGGCCGGACTGGCTGTTGGTCGTCCACCACGAGACGACCACAGGCCTGCTCAACCCGCTGGCCGGACTCGCCGCCCTGGCGCGCGAGCACGGCGCCAAGGTCCTCGTCGACGCGGTCAGCTCGCTGGGGGTGCACGCCGTCGACGTGGACGCCGACGTCGTGTGCTTCAACTCGGGCAAGTGCCTCGAGGCGCTGCCAGGCGTCGCGGGCGTCTTCCACCGGCACGGGCTTGCGCACCACCCGACCGTGCCAGTGCTCGACGTGGTCGCGCACACCGGCGCCCTGCCCTCCACCCCCAACGTCGCCGCGTTCGTGTCCCTCGGCATCGTGCTCGACCTGCACAGCACGGCCAGCCGGCGGGACAGGTACGAGCGGCTCGCCCGGCACGTCTGGGCGGCAGGGGCCGGCGCCGGGTTCACCCCACTGCTCGCGGAGGAGCACCGTTCCCACGTGCTCGCGGCCTTTCGGCTGCCGAACGCCAACGCCGACGAGCTCGCGACCCGCGCGCTCACGCACGGCTATGTCGTCTACCACGGCCAGGGCGCGCTGCGGGGTTCGGTGCTGCGCGTGGCCAACATGGGAGCGGCCGTCGACGAGGCGGTCATCACCGACCTGTTCCGCGTGCTCAGCTCGTGACCAGGGTCTACGCGGACATGGTCGCCGACCTGTTCCATGCCGGGCACGTGGCCTTCCTGCGCCAGGCCCGGTCCCTCGGCGACGAACTCGTGGTCGGCATCCACTCCGACGACGACGTCGCCTCCTACAAGCGGCCGCCGATCTGCTCGATGCAGGAGCGGATCGCCGTCGTCGAGGCGTGCTCACTGGTCGACGAGGTGCTGCCGAACGCCCCGCTGTCGGTCGACGAGGCCTGGATCGACTTGCACCGGCTCGACGTGGTCGTGCACGGCAACGACTTCGACCCCGCGAAGCTCTCCCGGTTCTACCCTGGCGCGGTGCGGCGCGGAATCGCCCGCACCGTCCCGTACACGCCGGGCATCTCCACCTCCGACATCCTGTCCCGCATCGCCGCCCGGGGGGCCTGAGTGGCCCTGGTGTGGGAGTCGGTCCTGCTGCCGCCGTACGCCGCACTTCACCGGCTGAAGGGATACGCCGCTGTCGAGCAGCGCCTGCAGTACCCGAGGTACCTCAAAGCCCTCTCGCAGCTGCACGCCGTGCTGCAGAACACCCCGCTCGCCGGCCACTACGTCCTGACCGGCGGCCTGCTGCTGGGGTGGCGGCGAGAAGGCCGGGCGCTGCCCTGGGACTGCTGGGACATCGACCTCGAGGTGGGTGAGGAGGACAGCGACCGGCTGTTCGCGTCCCTGCCGGCGCTGCGGGCTGCCGGTTGGCGACACCGGCGCTCCTGGGCTCACAACGGAGGCGGCCTGGCCGAGGTGCGCTGCACCCGCGGTGCCATCGGACTCGACTTCTTCATCACCCGTCGCCTCGGTGACGAGCTGGCGAGCTGGGTCTTCGCCAAGCGCGACGGCGCCTGGTTGCAAGCTGAGCAGCGGGTCCCCGTCGGGTCGCTGCAGGAGATCACGTTTCTCGGATCGACCTGGCAGGTCCCGGATCCCGTGGAACCCGCACTGCGAGCGATGTACGGCACCTGGGAGCTCGCGGACCCCGCGTGGGACTACATGGAGTCGAGCTCGATCGTCAGCCGGGAGCCCTGGAACCGACCGGCACCTCCCGCGCCCTGGGGCTAGCTGCCCGGTCATCCTCCTCGGGACGGGGCCGAGCGTGATGCCTGCGAGAATGGAGGTATGCAACCCGATGGCGACCGCTTCTCCGGCCTGGGTCTCCGTCCGGAGCTCCTCGACGCGCTGAGCGCGCTCGGCTACGAGGAGCCGACACCCATCCAGAGCGAGGCCATCCCGGCGCTGCTCACCGGCCAGGACCTCGTCGGCCAGGCCGCGACGGGCACCGGCAAGACCGCGGCGTTCGCGCTGCCCATCCTCAACGCCCTCGCCGACGGCGCCCGCGGCAAGCGCCCGAAGGCCCTCGTGCTCGCCCCGACCCGTGAGCTGGCGATGCAGGTCGCGAACGCCATCGAGAACTACGGCCGCACCCTCGGCGCCCGGGTTCTCGCCGTCTACGGCGGACAGCCCATCACGCCCCAGCTGAAGGCACTGAGTCGCGGGGTCGACGTCGTGGTCGGTACGCCGGGGCGGGTGGTCGACCACCTCGAGCGCGGGTCCCTCAAGCTGGACGAGCTCACGACGGTCGTGCTCGACGAGGCCGACGAGATGCTCGACATGGGCTTCGCCGACGAGCTCGACGCGATCCTGAGCCAGCTGCCCGCGCAGCGCCAGACGGTGCTGTTCTCCGCGACGCTGCCGCCGAAGATCGCGCGGATGGCCAAGAAGCACCTCAACGACCCGGTGCGGGTGCAGATCGAGCGCGAGAACGTCCTTGCCGGCGAGACGCCCAAGGTCACCCAGACCGCGCACCTCGTCTTCCGCGAGAACAAGGCGGCGACCCTCGCCCGCGTGCTGGCGGTGCAGCAGCCGACCGCCGCGATCGTGTTCTGCCGCACCCGCGAGGAGGTCGACTCCCTCACCGAGGCCCTGAAGGGCAAGGACGTCCGCGCGGAGGCGCTGCACGGCGGCATGACCCAGGCCGAGCGCGACCGTGTCATGAACCGGCTGCGAGGCGGCACGGCGGACCTGCTCGTGGCCACCGACGTGGCCGCCCGCGGTCTCGACGTCGACCACCTGACGCACGTCGTCAACTACAACGTGCCGTCGGCACCCGAGACCTATGTCCACCGCATCGGCCGGGTCGGCCGTGCGGGCCGCGAGGGCGTCGCGATCACCCTCGTCGAGCCGCGTGAGCGCCGCATGGTCGAGTCGGTCGAGCACCTCACCAAGACCAAGATCCCCTACGCGCCGATCCCCAGCGTCGCCGACCTCCGGGCCAGTCGGCTCGCGGCCACCACCGGTGCGCTGATCGAGGCGCTCGGCACCGATCTCGCCGACGCCCGCAAGGTCGTGACGGCCCTGGCCAAGGACCACGACCCGCTCGACATCGCCGCCGCCGCCCTCTCCCTCGTGCACGCGAGCACCGAGGAGCAGGAGATCCCGGTGGTGCCCCCGCGTCCGCCCCGCCCCGAGCGCGACGACGCCCGGCCCTCGACGGCGCGCGGCGGAGCGCCACGCACCGGGCCGCCGCAGCGCAAGGGTCCCGCGGCCGGCATGGCCAAGGTCTACATCGGTGCCGGCCGGGCCGCGAAGGTCGCCCCCAAGGACCTGGTGGGCGCCATCGCCGGCGAGACGCACCTGTCGGGCAAGCAGATCGGCAGCATCGAGATCACCGAGCGCTTCTCGCTTGTCGAGGTGCCCGCGAACGAGCTCGACACCGTCGTCAAGGCGCTGCGGGCCAGCGTCATCAAGGGCCGCAAGGTCCCGGTGCGCCCCGACCGCGACAGCTGACCCCGAGATTGCAAGACGGACGTACGGTTTGGTAAACTGACGGGGTGCCGAAGGTCCCCGAGGAGCAGCTGGCCGCGCGTCGCGCGGAGATCCTCGAGGGCGCCCGCCGCGCGTTCGCCCGGCACGGCTACGAAGGCGCGACCGTCAAGGTCCTGGAGGCCGAGACCGGCCTGTCCCGGGGCGCGATCTTCCACCACTTCCGCGACAAGGACGCCCTGTTCCTGGCGCTCGCCGAGGACGACGCGGCAGCCATGTCCGAGACGGTCACCGCCCACGGGCTGGTCCAGGTCATGCGCGACCTGCAGGACAAGGACGCGGGCTGGCTGGGCGTCCAGCTCGAGGTACGACGAAGGCTCCGCACCGACCCCGCCTTTGCGGCCCAGTGGGCCGAGCACCAGTCCGCCATCACCGGCGCCACGACGGCTCGCCTCCAGCGGCAGCGCCGGGCCGGTGTGGTCCGCGACGACGTACCCCTCCCGATCCTCGTGGACTTTCTCCGGCTCGTCCTCGACGGCCTCGTCTCGGGCCTCGCGTCCGGCATGCCGACCGACCACCTGGCCGGCGTCCTCGACCTGGTCGAAGGGGCCGTCAGATCTCGCACTAGCGTCACAGCCGACCAACACCAAGGAGCACCCACATGAGTCTCGACAGCTTCGGCGCCAAGGGCAGCCTGACCGTGGGAGACCAGACCTACGACGTCTTCCGGCTCAGTGCTGTGGACGGCGCGGCCGACCTTCCCTACTCCCTGAAGGTGCTCCTCGAGAACCTGCTGCGCACCGAGGACGGCGCCGACATCACCGCCGACCACGTGCGCGCGCTGGCCGGCTGGGACCCGACCGCGGAGCCCGACACCGAGATCCAGTTCACCCCGGCCCGCGTCCTCATGCAGGACTTCACCGGCGTGCCCTGCGTCGTCGACCTCGCCACCAGGCGCGAGGCGATGGCCGACCTCGGTGGCGACCCGCGCAAGATCAACCCGCTCGCGCCCGCCGAGATGGTCATCGACCACTCCGTGGTCGCCGACTTCTTCGGCACGGCCGACGCGCTCGGGCTCAACGGGGCTCTGGAGTACGAACGCAACCGCGAGCGCTATGAGTTCCTCAAGTGGGGGCAGACGGCCTTCACCGACTTCGCGGTCGTGCCGCCGAACACCGGCATCGTGCACCAGGTCAACCTCGAGCGGCTGGCGCGTGTGGTCTTCGAACGCGACGGTGTCGCCTACCCGGACACCCTGGTGGGCACCGACTCCCACACCACGATGATCAACGGCCTCGGCGTCCTGGGCTGGGGCGTCGGTGGCATCGAGGCCGAGGCGGCCATGCTCGGCCAGCCGGTGTCGATGCTGATCCCGCGCGTCGTCGGCTTCAAGCTGGTGGGCGAGCTGCCCGCCGGCGCGACCGCCACCGACCTGTGCCTCACCATCACGGAGCTGCTCCGCAAGCAGGGCGTCGTCGGCAAGTTCGTCGAGTTCTACGGCCCGGGCGTCACCAACGTCCCGCTCGCCGACCGCGCCACGATCGGCAACATGAGCCCCGAGTACGGCTCGACGTGCGCGATCTTCCCGATCGACGACGAGACGCTGGCCTACCTGCGCCTCACCGGCCGTTCGGAGCAGCAGCTGGCCCTGACCGAGGCCTACGCCAAGGCGCAGGGCATGTGGCACGACCCGGCGGCCGAGCCGAGGTTCTCCGAGACCCTCACCCTCGACCTCGCGACCGTGGTGCCGTCGTTGGCCGGCCCGAAGCGCCCCCAGGACCGGGTCTCGCTCTCCAACGCCAAGGCCAGCTTCCGGTCCGCCCTGCGCGACTACGCCGCCACCGGCAACGG
>JAWWOJ010000214.1:0-3163 GCA_033851885.1 Frankiales bacterium
GCGGTCGCGCAGCCAGTCACCGAGGACGTTGCACGAGATGACCGTGACCATGATCGCCAGGCCCGGGAACAGCGCGATCCACCAGCCCGTGGCGATGAGCGCCCGGCCGTCGGCGATCATCACGCCCCACGATGGCTGCGGAGGCGGAATCCCGGCGCCCAGGAAGCTCAGCGAAGCCTCGACGAGGATCACGTGGCCGATCTCGAGCGTCACCGCGACGAGCAGTGTCGGTAGCACGTTGGGGAGCACATGGCGGAGGACGATTCGCCAGCCGGGGACGCCGATGGCTCTGGCATACCGCGTGAATTCCTGCTTCTTCAACAGCATGGTTTCGGCCCGAATCAGGCGTGCGGTTCGGGGCCAGATCATCAAACCGATGATCAACAGAATGTTGGTGAACGATGGCCCGAGAGCGATGGCAACCGCGAGCGCAATCAACAAGGTTGGGAGCGCCAGAATCATGTCGACAAATCGCATCAGGATCGAGTCGACGTTGCCACCGAGATAGCCGCTGAGCAGACCGACGGTTGTCCCGAGAAAGGTGGCGATGATCAGCGACAGCACCGCGACGCTCAGTGACACGCGAGCTCCGAAGAGCAGGCGACTCAGCACGTCCCGGCCGAACGAATCCGTCCCCAACGGATGCGCCATCGTGCCCCCGGCCCAGAACGGCGGCTTGAGATAGTGGATCAGATCCTGTTTGATGGGATCGTATGGCGTCAGAAAGCCGGCAAGAGCGGCGAGCAGGAACATGCCGATGAGGATGCCGAGCGGCAGCAGGGGCATGAGCCCGATGGAGCGCCGCTGCCTCGAGGTCCGGGCCAATGCCCCGGCCGGCGCGGGCCGCTGTGCTGAAAGTCCTGCGTTCATGAGGCGCTTGCCCTTCTCTGGTGGTGACCCTGCTTATTCATCTCTTTTCAGCGCAGCCGTGGGTTCAATACGCCGTAGAGAAGATCGACGAGCAGGTTGATCACGATATAGATCAGCGAGAACATCAGCACTACGGCCTGGACGACTGCGAAGTCGCCGCTGGTGATGGACGTCACCATCAGCCATCCCAGGCCGGGCCACGCGAAGACCGTCTCCGAGACGACGGACCCGGTCATCAGGTCGGCGGTCAAGACACCGACGAAGGTCAGGGCGGTGAGCCCGCCGTTTCGCAACGCGTGTTTCCACAGGATCTGCCGCTCCGGCAGTCCCTTCAGGCGGAGAAACTTGACGTAGTCCGTCTCCAGGACTTCGATCATGCTCGATCGGGTCAACCGCACGAGCCCCGCGAGTGGTTTCACCGCGATGGTCAGTGTCGGCAGGATCAGGTTCGGGAGACCGCCGATCCCGCCAGATGGCAGGATGTGGAGCCGGACCGAGAAAAGCAGGATCAGCAGCAGCCCGATCCAGAACGACGGGGCGGACTGTCCGACGACCGCCAGCCAGCGCGATGCCACGTCGAGCCGACCACCCCGCTTGTATGCGGCGAGAACGCCTAGAGGAAGTCCGACCACGAGCGTGGTCACCAGGCCCGAAACTGCCAGGATCAAGGTGTTCGGGAGTCGCTGGGCGATCAAGTCCGAAACCGGCACGGCGTACACAAAGGATCTCCCAAGGTCGCCGTGGAGGAGGTTGCTCATGAAGATCCCGTACTGGATGTAGAGCGGCTCGTTCAGGCCGAGCTTGACCCGGAACGCTTCCATCACGTCGGGTGGCGTGAGGTCGGGCAGCAAGAGTGCCGCGGGGTCCCCGGTCAGGCGAACGAGGAAGAACACGAACAGCGTCAGCAGCGCCATGCTCAGGACGGCGTGGAAGACACGGACGAGGATCAGGCGCGCCATCGATCAGTGGTTCCCGGACCGCGGTCCAGCCAAGTGGTTCAACCCTCGATGCGCACGGGTGGCAACGGCAGTCGACAGGGGAGAGGGGAGAGGATCATGCCCGGGCCATCACGGTACCGGTCGGCATCCGATGATGTCAATTCCGGCGGCCGCCTGCTGTCCTGCGTTCCGCGCAGGCGAGTCGAGACCGCGCGTTGGGTGCCACGCCTGCCGGACCCTACAATCGACGCCTCGTGCCGACCGGACGCGTGTTTCGACGATCGCTCGACCCCGATCCGCCCGTCGCCGTGCGGGCCGAGGGCTCGACGATCTGGGACGCCGAGGGGCGGGCCTACCTCGACGCCGCGGGCGGAGCCGTCGTGGTGGGGATCGGCCACGGCCGGGCCTCGGTGGCACAGGTCATGGCCGACCAGGCGGGCCGCCTCGCGTTCGCCCACGGCAGCGCCTTCACGAACGAGCCGCTGGAGCGGTATGCCGCCGCGCTCGGGCCGCATCTCCCGCTCGACGAACCGTGGATCTATCCCGTCTCCGGTGGTTCGGAGGCGATGGACTCGGCCCTGAAGCTCGTGCGCGCGTACCACCTCGCTCGCGGCGAGCGGGATCGCTGGATCGTGATCGCCCGCTGGGGGAGCTACCACGGCAACACCCTCGGCGCGCTGGACCTGTCCGGCCGCAAGCCGTTGCGGCGGCCCTACGAGGCGTGGCTCGGGCGGTTCCGGCACGTGTCCGCTGCCTATCCGTACCGCGCCGGCGAGTCAGGGAGCCAGGCGCTCGGTGACGCTGACGAGCTGGCCGCCGAGCTCGAGCACGAGATCGAGGCCGCCGGACCCGGGACGGTCGCCGCGTTCGTCGCGGAGCCGATCGTCGGGGCGACCCTCGCTGCCGCCATTCCGCCGGACGGCTACTGGGAGGCGATCGCGGAGGTCTGCCGGCGGCACGGCGTGCTCCTCGTCGCGGACGAGGTCATGACCGGCTTCGGGCGGACGGGGCGCTGGTTCGGCGTCGACCACTGGGGTGTCCGGCCCGATGTCCTCGTGGCCGCGAAGGGCGCGACCTCGGGCTACTGGCCGTTCGGCCTCGTCGCGGCCTCGGGCGCGGTCCACGACGCCGTCGTCGACGTCGGCGGCTTCGTCCATGGCTTCACCTACTCGCACCACCCGGTCGGCGCGGCGGTTGCCGGCGAGGTCCTCCGGATCCTCGAGGGCGAAGGGCTCGTCGATGCGAGCGCGACGAAGGGCGAGCGCCTTCTCGCGCTGTTGCGGGACCGGCTCGGCGGCCACCCGAACGTCGGCGAGATTCGGGGCCGTGGCCTCATGGTCGGGCTCGAGCTCGTC
>JAWWOJ010000242.1:0-4593 GCA_033851885.1 Frankiales bacterium
GCAGCGTCTCCCGCACGCCGCGGGCCCCCTGGTGGCAGCCGAGGTCGAAGTCCTCGACCGGCTCGAGAAGGACCCCGACCGGCCTTATGTCGTGGTGCTCGGCGGCTCCAAGGTGAGCGACAAGATCCAGGTGATCGAGGCACTCCTCCCCAAGGTCGACGCGCTCCTCGTCGGCGGCGGCATGTGCTTCACGTTCCTCAAGGCGCAGGGCCACGGGGTCGGCAGCTCGTTGCTCGAGGACGAGATGCTCGCGCAGTGCCGCACCCTGCTCCAGAGCGGCAAGGTGGTGCTGCCGGTGGACGTCGTGGCGGCGAGCGCCTTCAGCGCGGACGCCGACCACGACGTCGTGGCGGTCGAGGCCATTCCCGACGACCGGATGGGGCTCGACATCGGGCCGGCGTCGGTCGCACTGTTCGCCGCGCGGCTCGTCGGCGCGAAGACGGTCTTCTGGAACGGCCCGATGGGCGTGTTCGAGCTGGCGCCCTACGCCGAGGGCACCCGCGGCGTCGCCGAGGCGGTGGCGGCGCTGGACGCGCTCACGGTCGTCGGCGGCGGCGACAGCGCCGCCGCGGTCCGCGCCCTCGGGATCGACGAGTCGCGGTTCACCCACATCAGCACGGGTGGGGGTGCCTCCCTCGAGCACCTCGAGGGCAAGGTCCTGCCCGGCCTCGCCGTGTTGGAGGACTGATGGCGCGCAAGCCCCTCATGGCGGGCAACTGGAAGATGAACCTCAACCACCTCGAGGCCATCGCGGTCGTGCAGAAGCTCTCGTTCAGCCTGTCCGACAAGGACTTCGACGCGGTGGAGTGCGTCGTGCTGCCGCCGTTCGTCGACCTGCGCAGCGTGCAGACGCTCGTCGACGGCGACAAGCTGCGGATCGGCTACGGCGCGCAGGACCTGTCGCCGTCCGACGCCGGAGCCCACACGGGGGATGTCAGCGGCCCGATGCTGGCCAAGCTGGCCTGCCAGTACGTCGTGATCGGTCACTCCGAGCGACGCACCGAGCACACAGAGTCCGACGAGCTGGTCCGGCAGAAGGTCCTGGCCGCCGGGCGCCACGGCCTGGTACCGATCCTGTGCGTCGGGGAGGCCCTGGAGGTCCGGCAGTCCGGCCAGCACGTCGCCCACTGCGTGGAGCAGCTGCGGGCGGCGCTCGTGGACGTGCCGGAGGTGGTCCTGCGGACGCTGGTGGTGGCCTATGAGCCGATCTGGGCGATCGGGACCGGTGAGGTCGCCACGCCCGAGGACGCGCAGGAGGTGTGTGCCGCGCTGCGTACCCTGCTGGCCGAGGTCGCCGGGGGCGACGTCGCCGACGCGATCCGGGTGCTCTACGGCGGATCTGTGAAGTCCTCGAACGTGGTCGCGATCATGGCGCAGCCCGATGTGGACGGCGCGCTGGTGGGCGGAGCGTCGCTCGACGCCGAGGAGTTCGCGAAGATCGTCCGCTACCCGGTGCTGGAGGAGCTGTAAGACCGGCTGTCCGGCTGCGAAATACGCCTGTCACGTCCTGCCGGTAGCAAGGTCACCGCTTGGTCACGATGTCGCGTCAACACGGCCTGCGGACTTTTGTCGAGGAGTTTTCTGGTCCTAGATTGCCGCCGACGGCTACCCGCCACCGCACGCACCCAGTTCGACGCGCTCGCCCCACGAAGGTGAGCGAAGCCCCCAGCCCCGAGGGACGGAGATCCACCCGCGTGACTGCCCCGCTTGACGTCCAGCAGTCGGCCTTCCAGGCCGACCCGGACGCCGCTACCTCCGCGGAGTCGGCGAAGGCCGTCGAGGGTCGTTCGCTGCGGCAGATCGCCTGGATGCGGCTCAAGCGCGACAAGGTGGCCCTAGGTGGCGGTGTCGTCATCGTCTTGCTGATCCTCACGGCGGTCCTCGCGCCGTGGATCGTGAAGCTCCTGGGTCACCCGCCGAACGACTTTCACGAGACCCTGCTCGATCCGACGCTGCTCACCCCGAAGGACAAGTTCGGGGGCATCAACGGCAGCTACCTGCTCGGCGTCGAGCCCGTCAACGGGCGCGACGTCTTCAGCCGCATCATCTACGGCGCCCGCATCTCGCTGCTCACCGCCTTCCTGGCCACGGTGCTGTCGGTGTCGTTCGGCACGGTGCTGGGCATCACAGCGGGCTTCTTCGGCGGTTGGGTCGACGGGCTGATCAGCCGGGTCATGGACATCCTGCTCGCCTTCCCCCTGCTGGTCTTCGCGATCAGCATCGGCACCGTCATCCAGACCGCCAACGGGTCGGTGTTCGGGTTGTCCGGTACGTCGCTGAGCGTGGCGACCCTGATCTTCATCATCGGGTTCTTCAACTGGCCCTACATCGGTCGCATCGTCCGCGGCCAGACGCTGTCGCTGCGCGAGAAGGAGTTCGTCGACGCGGCCCGCAGCCTGGGCGCGTCGAACGGTCACATCATCTTCAAGCAGCTGCTGCCCAACCTCGCGGCGCCGGTCCTGGTCTACTCGACCCTCATCATCCCGACCAACATCCTGTTCGAGGCGGCCCTGTCGTTCCTGGGGGTCGGCGTGCGCCGTCCGACGGCGAGCTGGGGCAGCATGCTCAGCGACGCGGTGGCGACCTACCAGATCGACCCGATCTTCATGATCGTCCCCGGTGTGGCGCTGCTCGTCACCGTGATGGCCTTCAACCTGCTCGGAGACGGCCTGCGCGACGCCCTCGACCCGAGGGCCGGCCGCTAGGCCCACAGACCCGTCGCCTCTCCCTGAGGGCCGCGACGTGCACCAAACGGTGGAGGTCGCCGACCGCCACCGCAGAACCTCGAAGGGAGCACCGCCCACGATGTCCCGCATCAAGCTCGTCAAGGCTGGCAGCCTCGCTGCAGTCCTCGCTCTGGGGGCGGCCGCCTGCGGCGGCTCATCCAGTACCAAGCCACCCGCCTCGGCTGGGCCCAGCTACAACGCGGCCATCACCAGCCTCGTCAACAAGTCCGCGAAGGTCGGCGGCACGATCAACTACGTGGCCAGCTCCGACTTCGACTCGCTGGACCCGGCACGCACCTACTACGCCTACTCCTGGGACTACCAGCGCATCTACCAGCGCACGCTCATGATGTTCAAGCCGGTCCCCGGCAAGGATGGCGCCTCGGTGACGGGTGACCTCGCCAGCGGCCCCGGTGTGCTCAGCGACGGTGGCAAGACGGTCACCTACAGCCTGCGTGACGGCATCGCCTTCGACACCGGTGCGCCCATCGTCTCGCAGGACATCAAGTACGCCCTCGAGCGCTCCTTCGCCCAGGACGTCATCAACGGCGGTCCGGGCGCGACCTACCTCTCGCCGGTCCTCGTCGGCGGTGCGACCTACAAGGGCCCCTACAAGGGTGGCGAGCTGGCCTCGATCGACGCGACGGACCCGAAGAAGATCGTCTTCCACCTGACCAAGGCGTTCTCCGACTTCGACTACCTCATGTCCCTGCCGATCAGCACCCCGGTCCCGAAGGCAGCGGACACGGGCAAGAACGGCGGCGCGAACTACCAGTTCCACGTCGTGTCGAGCGGGCCGTACAAGATCGCCAAGTACACCCCCGGCAAGGTGCTGAACCTCGTCCGGAACCCGAGCTGGAAGAAGTCCTCGGACCCGAACCGGCTGGCGCTCCCGGACGCGATCAACCTCATCGAGGGGCTGGACTCGGCCGACGAGGACCAGCGCGTGCTCGCCGGCTCGGCGGACATGGAGATCGAGGGCACGGGCGTCCAGCAGGCCGCGCAGTCCAAGATCCTGACCAACCCGACCAACAAGGTGAACGCCGACAACCCGTCGACGGGCTTCACGCGCTACATCAGCATTCAGCAGACGGTCGCGCCGTTCAACAACATCCACTGCCGCAAGGCCGTCCAGTACGCCGCGGACAAGGTCGCCCTGCAGTTCTCGCGCGGCGGCCCGGTCGCCGGTGGTGACATCGCGACGCAGATGACGCCCCCGAACCTGCCGTCCTACAAGAAGATCGACCCGTACCCGAGCGGCACGGCCAACACCGGCGACCTGACGAAGGCCAAGGCCGAGCTGGCCCTGTGCGGTAAGCCGTCCGGGTTCACCACCAAGATCGCGACGTCCAACAAGGGCAAGGGCCCGAAGACGGCCGAGGCGCTCCAGCAGGGCCTCAAGCGCGTCGGGATCAACGCCCAGATCGTCGCGGTCGACCCGTCGACCTACTACAGCGGCGTCATCGGTCTGCCCAGCAACGTCAAGAAGCAGGGTCTCGGCCTCGCCGTCGCCGGCTGGGGTCCGGACTTCCCGACCCCGTACGGGTTCTTCGAGTCGATCGTCGATGGCCGGGCGATCAAGCCCGCTGGTGGTAACTCCAACTACGCCGAGCTCAACGATCCGGTCATCAACGGCCTGATCGATGCCGCCGGCAAGGAGACCGACGCGAGCAAGCGCAACGACATCTGGGCGCAGGTCGACCAGAAGGTCATGGACAGCGCGGTCTACCTGCCGTTCGTCGCGGACAAGGCGCTGACCTACCGGGCCCCGCGGCTGACGAACGTCTACATCAACCAGGCGTTCGGGATCTATGACTTCGTCAACATCGGCGTCGCCAGCTAGCTCGGCACCACTCCTGCAGCACTG
>JAWWOJ010000243.1:0-3329 GCA_033851885.1 Frankiales bacterium
CCTTCGGCAGATCTCGCAGGGCGACGTCGAGGATCTGCTTCTGCGCGGCCAGCTTGCCCGTCAGCCGGTCGAGGCCGTCGAGGGCGGCGGTGATCTGGGTCTTCTGCTTGTCCAGGCCCTTGATGAATCCGGTGAGCTGGGCGAGGAAGTCCCGGACCTGGGACTCACGACCGTGCAGGGCTTTGCTCAGCTCGGAGTTGATCGTGTTGAGCTGCTCGATCGCGCCGCCGTTGAGGACCAGCGACAGGGCACCCAGCACCTCCTCGATGTCGGCGTTCTCCGAGGTGCGGCCACTGGCGATCGTGATCGTCTCACCGCTGGTGAAGCTGCCCTGCCAGTCGGTCTTGCTCAGCGGCGGTTCGAGGCTGACGAACTTCTCGCCGAGCAGTGACGTCTGCCGGAGCCGGGCGCTGGTGTTGGCGGGCAGCGTGACGTTGCTCTTCACCTTGCACGTGACCTCGGCGTAGAAGCCGTTCGCGTCGTGCTTCAGCTCGATCTTGCTGACGGATCCGACGGTCACGTCGTTGACCTTCACCGCCGACTGCGGGACGAGGTCGAGCACGTCACGGAACTGCGCCTTCACGACGAAGGGCCCACTCGCGCCGCCGGGCAGGTGGAAGCTGCTCGCGCCCTTGAACTGGCAGCCGGCCAGGGCCATCGCACCGACGAGCACGCCGACGATCATGGTGGCGACCCGCGACCTGATCACGAGGCCTCCAGGATGCCGCCGAGCGTGAGATCGCGCTCGCTCTGGGTCGAGGTGGCCGGGGCCGCGGTCCCGCGGGTCGCACTCGCGGGCAGGGCCGGGAGCGGGGGCAGGCCGAGCTTGTTGCGGCAGTCGGCGGCGCTCTGGCCCGGGATGATCGACAGCAGGTTGCACAGCGCCCCGGTCGGGCCGCCCGCCGACGTGCTGTTGTCGCGGGTGTCGAGCGTGCCCGACGCGGGGTTGTAGGCGAGCTGCAGGTTGGACAGCGCCGTCGGCGCGGTGTCGAGGAACTCCCGCAGCGCGGCCTTCTCCTTCACCAGCACGCCCGTCACCGTCTTGAGGTTGGCGACATTGGCGGTCAGGTTGCTCGAGTTCTCCTTGACGAACGACGCGACCTCCCCCAGTGCCGATGCCAGCGTCTTGATGGCTGTCGCCAGGTCGGTGCGCTCGCCGTTGAGCTGGCTGGCGACGGAGGCGAGGTCCTGGTCGAACTGGGCGACGATGGCGTCGTTCTGCGCGATCGTCGTCGTGAAGTTCTGGAGGTTGGCGATCGTGGTGAACAGGTCACCCCGCGAGTCGGCGAGCGTCGTCACGGCCTGGGACAGCCCCGTCAGGGTGCTGTTGAGGGCTTGTCCGTTGCCACGCAGGTTGGCGGCACCGACCTTGAGCAGGTCCGACAGTGCGCCCTTGGAGTTGGCCCCGTGCGGCCCGAGCGCATGGTTGAGGGTGTCGATGTTCTTGTAGATCGTGTCCAGCTCGACGGGCTCAGCGGTGCGCTTGCTCTCCAGCGAGATGAGCTGCCCGTCAGGCAGGGTGGGGCCGGAGGAGTAGACCGGCGTGAGCTGGACGTAGCGGTCGCTGACGATCGACGGCGAGAGGATCACGGCCTGGGCGTCGGCGGGGATCTTGTACGACGCGTCGTAGGTCATGTCGATGCGCACGCGGTCGCCGTGGGGCGTGATCTTGGTGACCTCCCCGATGCGGACCCCGAGCACCCGGACGTCGCTGTGTTTGTAGACCCCGACGGCTCGGGTGAACTCGGCCGAGAAGTGCTTCTGGTCGGAGCCCCCGAAGATGCCGCACCCGGCCGCCATGGACGACAGTCCGAGCAGCGCGGTGAGGGCCAGCAGACGCTGGCGGGACTTCATGAGCCGTTCCCGAAGCTGCCGGGCACGAAGCCGGTGGGGTTGCTCAGGTTGTAGACGTAGGTGTCGAACCAGCGCCCGTTGCCCAGGTTGTTGGCGAACAGCCGGACGAAGGGGGCGAGCCGCTGCACGCTGAGGTCCAGGTTCTTCTCGTTGGCACTGAGCATGTCGGTGACCACCTTGAGGTCAGCGAGCGCGGGGGCCAGTGCGGCGCGGTTCTCCCGTACCAGCCCGATGAGCTGCTCGGAGAGGTCGGTCGTCGTCGTGAGCAGGGTGTGGATCGCTGCCCGGCGCGCCTTGACCTCCTGGAGCAGCAGGTCGCTGTTCTTGAGGAAGGCGACCAGGTCCTCGTCACGGTTGGCGAGAACCTGCGTGACGCCGGCCGCCCGGTTGAGGAGGGTGCGCAGCTTGGCGTCCCGCGACGCGATGGTCTGCGACAGCCTGCTCAGCCCGTTGAGCGACGCCTTCACCTCGGCCGGCGAGCCGCGGAAGTCGTTGGCGAGGGTCGTGAACGACGAGGCGAGCTGGGCGGTGTCGATGCTGCCCACCGTGGTCGCCAGCTGCTGGAAGGCGGGCGAGACGTCGAAGGGCGAGTGGGTCCGCGCAAGGGGGATGGTCCCGGAGAGGCTGTGGTCGCCCTCGGGATCCAGCATGACGAACTTGCGCCCGAGCACCGTCTTGATCTTGATGTCGGCGCCCGTCAGCGCACCGAGGTGGACGTTCTTGACGAGCATCTTCACCAGGACGCAGCCGGCTTGGCTGCCGTCGGGATAGGTGCAGCTGCGCTTGAAGGAGATGCCGGTGACCTTGCCGACCTTGACCCCCGCGACGCGTACCTCGTCCATCTTCTGCAGGCCGGCGCCCTCGCTGAACTCGGCGGTGTAGGTGCTCCCGCCACCGATCAGCGGCAGTGAATCGGTCTTGAACGAGGCGACCAGCAGCAGCAGGATCAGCAGGATCCCGACGGCGCCGATGACGGTCTTGTTGCGCTCCCTGAACGGCGTCATATCTTGCACCGCTCCGCCGTGTTGATCACCGAGGTGACCACCGTCTGGCCGCCGTGGCCGTCCGGCTGCGTGAGGGCCAGGCCGCACAGGTAGAAGTTGAACCAGCCGCCGTAGGTCGCGGTGCTGATGATCCGGTTGAGCTTGTCCGGCAGGCGGTCGATGACGCCCTTCACGGTCGCGTTGTTGTTCTTGAGGGTGTGGGCCAGCGTCTGCAGCTGGCTGATGTCGGTCTTGACGCTCGGACGGATGTCCCCGAGCAGCCCCGCCGTCGCGTCGGTGAGCTTGCCGATCCCGACGATCGAGTTGCCGATCTGGGTGCGGTCGGCGGCGAAGCCCTCCGCAAACCGGCGCAGCTGGAGGATGAGCGCGTTGAGATCGGTGTCGCGCTTGTCGAGGGTGTCGAGCACGCTCGTGAGGTTGTCGACCACCCGCCCGATCACGGCGTCCTTGTTGGCCAGGGTGGTCGTCAGC